>JAUXVE010000042.1 GCA_030680415.1 Rubrivivax sp. | reverse complement strand
TGCGCCACGTCGGCGGCGGTGATCGCACGGGCGGTCTCGGCCGCGCCGCACAGCGGCACGGTGCCGAGTTGTTCGCCGTTGGCGGGGTTGGTGACGGCGATCGTCTTGCCGTCGTCTGCATCCACCCACGCGCCGGCAATGTGGGCCTGCTGCTTGAACAGGCCCGGATCCTTCAGTTTCAACATCGCGGAACTCCCCATCATGGTTCGAGGGCCTGGGCAAGGATCGCCAAACCCTCTTCGAACACCGCATCCTCGATCGTCAGCGGAAACAGGAAGCGAATCACGTTGCCATGCACGCCGCAGGTCAGCAGCAGCAGGCCGGCGTCTTGCGCGCGCTTCTGCACGCGCCTGGCGAAGTCGGCGTCGGGCATGCCGTCGGCGGCAGCGAACTCGACGGCGACCATCGAACCCAGGCCACGCACGTCGGAAATCGCCGCACACCTGGCGCGCAGCGCGTCGAGCCGAGACTTGAGCGCCCGGCCCAGGCGTTCGGCGCGTTCGCACAGGCGCTCGTCCTCGATCACGTCGAGCACCGCGTGTGCCGAAGCGATCGCCAGCGCATTCGCGGCATAGGTGCCGCCCAGGCCACCGGGGGCCGGCGCGTCCATGATCTCGGCACGCCCGCACACCGCCGACAGCGGCACGCCGCCGGCCAGGCTCTTGGCCATCGTCATCAGGTCGGGCAGCACGTCGTGGTGCTGCATCGCGAACATCTTGCCGGTGCGGGCGAAGCCGGTCTGGATCTCGTCGGCGATCAACACGATGCCATGCTGGTCGCAGATGGCTCGCAGCGCACGCATGAACTCCGGCGGCACGACGTAGAAGCCACCCTCACCCTGGATCGGCTCGACGATGATCGCCGCCACCTGCGTCGGTTCGATGTCGGCCTTGAACAGCTGCTGGATGGCCTGCAAGGAGTCGTCGACCGTCACGCCGTGCAATGCCACCGGCGCCGGGACGTGGAAGATGCTGCCCGGGAACGGCCCGAAGCCGATCTTGTAGGGCGTGACCTTGCCGGTCAGCGCCATGCCCATGTAGGTGCGGCCGTGGAACGCGCCGGCCAGCGCGATGACGCCCGGGCGGCGGGTGTGGGCGCGGGCGATCTTGATCGCGTTCTCGACGGCCTCGACACCGGTCGTGAAGAACGCCGTCTTCTTGGCGTGCGTCCCCGGCGTCAGCGCATTCAGGCGCTCGGCCAGCGCGACCACGCTCTCGTAGGGCACCACCTGGTACGCCGTGTGCGTGAAGTGATCCAACTGGTTGCGGATCGCCTCCACGATGCGGGGGTGGCGATGCCCGGTGTTGAGCACCGCGATGCCGGCGCAGAAGTCGATGTAGCGCTTGCCTTCGACGTCCCACAGTTCCGCGTTCAGCGCGCGCTCGGCGTAGATCGGGAAGCCGATGCCCACGCCCCGCGGCGTGGCCGCCTGCCGACGCGCATCGATCCCGGCGTTGGTGGACTTGCCTGCGGCCGCGGCGACGCGGGCGGATTCGGTCTTGGTGATGGTGTTCATCGGGTCCTCACGAACGGGCCCGGCGGGGCCCGAGAAAGCTTGACACAAGTCGCAGTCTATGAGCAACTTGGCTCCGTCTATGGAACCAATACTGCGCGTTTTCCTGGAACCACAATGAGCGCTGAAATCGTCATCTCGAAGCCCTCTGGCCAACGCCTGCAGGCCACCGCCCTGCCCGACTTCGTGCTGCGCCAGTTCGATCGGCACAGCAGCGAGCACGACCATCGCCAGCTGTACCGCATCCTGCAGACCGGCATCCGAGAATCGGTGCTGCCCGCCGGCCTGAAGCTGCTGCCGACACGGGTCCTGGCGCAGGTGCTGGGTATCGCACGCAACACCGTCGTGCACGTGTACGAGCAGCTCGCGCTCGAAGGCTACGTGCAGACCGGCGTCGGCCGCGGCACCTTCGTCGCGGCGGTCGGGCCCCGCCTCGTCGATCGGGCCCGGCGTGCGCCCGGCGCCACGGCATCGATGCGTCGCGTCTGGCTGTCGCGGCGTGGCAGCCGGCTCGTCGAAGAGGCCGGCGCCAGCCAGCTGCAATGGGGCGCCTTCACGCCGGGCGTGCCCGAGGTGCGCATGTTCCCGGCGCAAGTCTGGACGCGCCTGCAGGCGCGGGCGTGGCGCGCCGCCACACCGCAGCAGCTGAGCTACGCCACCGGCCCCGGCGACGCTGACCTGCGCGCTGCGGTGACCGACTACCTGCAAGGCACCCGCGGCGTCGTCTGCACGCCCGAGCAGGTGGTCATCACCAGTGGCACGCAGCAGTCGCTGCAGCTCGTCGCGCAATTGCTCGCGGACCCGGGTGACGCGGTCTGGCTCGAAGACCCGGGCTACTGGGGAGCGCGCAGCGTCTTCCGTGCCATGGGGCTGCATCTCGAGCCGGTAGGCGTCGACGGCGAAGGCCTGGCGCCGACGCCCGAGCAACTGCAGAGACCGCCGCGCGCGATGTTCGTTTCACCTTCGCACCAGTACCCGACCGGTGCGCTGATGAGCCATGGCCGGCGCCGCCAACTGCTCGAGTACGCGGCGGTGCACGGCGTCTGGGTCATCGAGGACGACTACGACAGCGAGTTCCGTTACGGTGCACGGCCGCTGCCCGCATTGCAGGGGCTGGACGAACAGGGGCGCGTGGTCTATCTCGGCACGTTCTCGAAGACCCTGTTCCCGGCCATGCGCATGGCCTACCTGGTGCTGCCGCCCGATCTGGTCGACAGCTTTGCCCGCGCACTCAACGAGCTCTTCCGTGAAGGCCAGCCGCTGCAGCAGGCCGTGCTCGCCCGCTTCCTGGCCGAGGGCCACTACGCGAGCCACATCCGCCGCATGCGTGCCGTCTACGGCGCGCGACACGATGCGCTCATACACGCCATCGACCGGCACTTCGGCAGCCAGCTGCCGGTGATCGGCGGCGATGCCGGGCTGCATCTGGTGCTCGGCCTGCCGCGAAGCATCGACGACCAGGCCGTGGCGCAGCAGGTCTTGCGCACCGGTGTGGCGACGCGGCCGCTGTCCATGTACCACCTGGTTCAGCCGGCCTCTTCGAAGGGCCTGCTGCTGGGCTACGGCGCGGTGCGCGAGGAGGAGATCGCGACCAATTTCGCCTTGCTGGCCAAGGCAGTGCAGGGCCTTCTCTGAGCACGAGGGGACAACGACCAGCGGATGGCCTGCCTGCGCACATGCGGGTGGCTGCCACCGATCCATCAATGCTCTGGCAACATATCGCTGTTGGGCACGCAGTGAAGAAGAGAAGGCCGAGACAGACATCATGGACATCCATTCTTTGAGCCCGCTGAACGCGCAGCAGATCGTCGATGCGGTGAGTCTGCAACGCGAAGAGGCGATGGCGCTCGTGTGCGAACTCGTAGCGCAGCCATCGCTGCTCGGGTCCGAGCAGCCAGCGCAGGACCTGATGCGCCGCGAGTTCGAGCGCAGTGGCCTGCGCGTCCACGAATTCGCCATCGATGAGCAGAAGATCCGTGACCATCCCGGCTATTCGCCTTCGCTCATCTCGTACCAAGGGCGGCACAACATCGTCGGCATTCACGAGCCGGCCGGCCCGGTGCGCGGCAAGTCGCTGATCCTCAACGGCCATATCGACGTGGTGCCGGTGGGCACCGAGCGGCTGTGGACCCGGCCACCCTTCGAGCCTTGGGTCGAAGGCGATCGACTCCATGGCCGCGGCGCGGCCGACATGAAGGCCGGCATCGTCGCCTACACGATGGCATTCCGTGTCCTGCAGCGCTTGGGCTACGAGCCGGCAGCGAAGCTGGTTCTGCAGTCGGTCGTGGAGGAAGAGTGCACTGGCAACGGCGCGCTGGCCTGCCTGTTGGAGGGCTACACGGCCGACGCTGCGTTGATTCCCGAGCCGCTCGGCTTGATGACGGCACAGATGGGCGTGATGTGGCTCACGATCGACGTCTTTGGCAGGCCGGTCCACGCCGCCCAGGCCCACACTGGCGTGGCGGCGATTGCGTTTGCCAACTACCTGGTGGATGAATTGCGGAAACTTGAGACGGCCTGGAACATGCCGGCCGCTCGCCATCCGCATTACTGCGAGCACGAGCACCCCATCAACTTCAACCTCGGGCGCATCGCCGGCGGTGAGTGGACCTCATCGGTGCCGACGCACTGCCGTGTCGACCTGCGTCTGGGCTTTTATCCCGGCATCAAGCCAGCCCAGGTGCGCGAGCAGGTCGAAGCGCTGCTCAAGGCGGCTCACGATGCCCATCCGCATCGCCAGAGCGTGATCTACGAGGTCAGCTACCAGGGCTTCCAGGCCGAGGGGCTGATCGTCGACATGCAGCAGCCGTCGATGCAGCAATTGCTGCAATGCCACCAGGACATCGTCGGCGAGAAGGCTGTTCAGCGGGCTTCGACCGCAACGACCGATGTGCGGTTCTTTCACTTGTACGGCAACATTCCGTCGACCTGCTACGGCCCGCAAGGCGCCAACATTCACGGCATCGACGAGTGGGTGTCGATCGCCAGCATGCAGGAGGTCACCGCCGTGCTCGCCCTGTTCATCGCGCGCTGGTGTGGCTTGAATCGGTTCGAAGGCTGAGTCTGCGGCGGCACGGGCGACTCACCCGCTCACGGCCGCACGGCCTCACGGCCTGTTTCCGGACGCGGCATGCAGAAACTCGAGCACCAGGCGGCGTGCATCCGCATTCCACATCAGGTCATGATGGGACGCGGCAGGATGCGGTGGGCGAAACACGACCGAGCGCCGGAGCGCGGAGGGTGCGGTCATGAAAGCGCCGCAGTCACCGCGCAGGACCGGCTGCTGAAACCAGGGGTCGTTCTCCGCGCTCAGCGCCAGCACCGGCTCGGTGGGCGGTGCCTGTAGTCCGCGGTATTCCGGCCAGCCGGCGTGGCAGGTCCAGCCTTCGATGATCCGGCCGGCCACCGCCTCGCCACGGTAGGTGGCGGTGGTGATGCCGCCTTCGCTCAGACCCATCAGGAAGACTTTCGACACCTCCACCGAAGGCAGGGCCTTCACCTGCCTGAGCGCGTGATCGGCTTCGGCGTGACGCCAGGCAAGCACTTCGCGGTGCAGGCCGCCGAGGTGCCGCGACACGTCGCAGCTCACGGGCTTGTTCATGCGCGCAAAGCTGTCTGGAATGAAGACGAGATAGCCTTCTGCAGCCAGCATGTCGGCGGTTCTGACACTCAGCGCATTGACACCGCTGCAGCCGTGCAGGTAGACGACCGTGCCGCGAAACGCCGAGCGCTGCAAGCTGCCCAGCTGCGGCATGGCCTGCGCGATGCGGACGACCTTTAGCGAGCCGTCCAGCCTGAAATGAGCCCAGCCCTGCTCGAACGTGCGCGCGACTTCACGATCCGCCTGCGCTCGTGCGCCCACGCTGAGCCCGCAAGCGAGCAGCGCCACCAGCAAGATGCGACTGACCGTGCTCACGGGCGGCGCCCCGGCAGCAGCAGCGGGCCCAGTGCCCGCAAGGCGTCGGACTCGCGCCGTGCCGGCTCGTGGCACGGCCAGCGGATGTCGGTGTCGCGAAACGACTTCAACATCTGGCCGAGTCCCTTGATGCCGTGCGTGCGGGCGCGGCGCACGTGTTCGAGATCGATGGTGAGAGGGATGATCTCGGTCTGCTCGCCGGCACGGTGCAGCACTTCACCTTCTGGGCCGACCACGATCGAAAGGCCGTTGCCGAGGGCTCCGGCGTTGTTGATGTCGATGAAGTAGCACTGGTTCGTGATCGCGTTGGCCTGGGCCAGCACCAGTTCCTGCCCACGGTCGGTCGTGCCCGTCATCGTCGGGTGCAGGATGACCTCGGCACCGCTCCAGGCCAGGCAGCGCGCGACCTCCGGAAACCACTGGTCGTAGCAGATCGAGACGCCGAAACGCCCGATCCCGGGCACGTCGAACACCGTGACCTCGGTGCCATGGGCCACGCCGGCTTCGTAGGGTGGGCGTCTGCCCGTTCATGCCAGCGTGACCGAGCTCGGCCTCGTGCGTACCAGGCCGCCGTTGGACCACTTGGCATCCCGGCGCAGGGTCAGTGTGTAGCTGGTCGGCGAGTCCTGCTTCCACGACTCGGCCAGTCCCGGCCGCAGCTTCAGGTCCTTGTCGGTGGTCAGCAGGGTCTCGTAGACCATCTGATACATGACCCACGAGGCGACGGTGCCGGCGATGTGCACGTCCATGGTGTCGAGATCGCCACCCGTGCCCCCGCCGTCGGTCTGGCCGAGCTGGTCGCGCGCGGCGAGGTCACCGCCGCAGAGTTGCTGGCCAGCGCCATCGCTCGAAGCGAGGCGGTCGACCCCCAGATCAATGCCTTGAGCCAGCGCCACTGGGACGAGGCACGTCACGCCATCGAGCAGGGCTTGCCCGACGGCCCGCTGAAGGGCGTGCCGTTCCTGCTGAAGGACGTGTCGGTGCAGATGGCCGGCACCGTCACCAGCAACTGCAGCAAGCTGTATGCCGACCAACTTTCGACGCAGGACTCGACACTGGTCGAACGCTACAAGCGCTGCGGCCTGGTGATCTTCGGCAAGACCAACACGCCGGAGATGGGTCTGGCGGCGTCGACCGAGACTGCGCTCCATGGCATCACTCGCAATCCCTGGAACCTGGCGCGCACGCCAGGCGGATCGTCGGGCGGCGCCGGCGCGGCGGTGGCATCGGGCATCGGTCCCGCGGCGCAGGGCAGCGACGGCGGTGGGTCGATCCGCATCCCGGCCTCGTGCTGCGGTCTGTTCGGGCTCAAGCCCACGCGTGGCCGAGTGCCGCTGGGGCCGATGGTCGGCGAGGGCTGGGGCGGCATGAGCGCGGTCCACGCGCTGACCCGCAGCGTGCGCGACAGCGCCGCGCTGCTGGACGCCACACAGGGGGCGGCGCCGGGCGATCCCTATGCCGCGCCGCCGGTGGCGCGGCCATACCGGCAAGAGATGTCCGCCCCGCCGGGCCGCCTTCGCGTCGCGTTGCAGCTGGCACCGATATCGGGCTCGCCGGTCGATGCCGAATGCATCGCTGCGGCCAAGGATGCTGCCCGGCTGCTGGAGGATCTCGGTCACATGGTCGAGGAGGCCATGCCACCCGGTCAGGCCGAGGAGCTCGGTCGCGCGTCCTGGGTGCTGGTGGCGTCGAACGTCAGCAGCGCGTTCGCATACTCGGCCGCGGACATCGACTCCGCCTGACGCACCGCGCGCCAGGTCACCGCTTCGACATCGTCTTCACGCAAGCGCCGGCCCAGCGCCCGGGCACGCCGGTGCAGCGTGGCGCTGACGTACTGGACACCGGAAGTCCTGCCGGTGGGCGTGATGTTCAGCGCCGGCTTCGGTCGCGAGGACCTGCTGTTCCGACTCGCGGCGCAGCTGGAGGAGGCAGAGCCCTGGTTCGACCGCGTGCCGCCCCTGGCCCCGTGACGCACAAGCGCCGAGATTCGAACATGCCCAAGCTCCCCGACCGCATCAAGGACCGCTTCGCCCGCATGACGCGGTCCGAGCGCGCCATTGCCAGCTACATGCTGGACAACCTGCACCTGCTGCCCTTCGAGAATGCCGCGGACATAGCGGCCCGGGTGGGTGTCAGCCAGATGACCGTCGGACGCTTCCTGCGCTCGATCGGGTATGCCGGCATCGGCGAAGTCAAGGACGAGCTGCGCGAAGCCGCCTTGACCCCTGGGCTGAAGATCGGCGACCGCCTCGAGCGCTTGCGTGCGAAGGGTCGTGCCGGCAAGGACACCCATCGCAATCTCCAGCACGAGGTCCAGGCACTGGTGAGCGTCTACGAAGTCGTGGGGACGCCACTGTGGGACAAGACCATCGCACGCCTTGTCGAGAGCGACAAGATCTTCGTTGCCGGGTTCCAGACCGTCAGCGGGATGGCAGCGGACTTCGCGGCACGTCTTCTGTACCTGCGGCCTGGCGTGACGGTGCTCGATGGGCAGGATGGCACGTTTGCCGATCTGCTGGCAGGGCGTTGGACACAGCCCTGCCTGGTGCTGTTCGAGATGCGCCGGTATACGAAGTGCAGCCAGCTGCTGGCGCAGAAGGTACAGCAGCGCGGCATCGACCTGATCATCGTCTGCGACAAGCACTGTCATTGGGCCGCACAACACACGGACCTGGTGTTCAGCGTCAACACGGACAGCAGCCTGTTCTGGGACAACCAATCGCCGTTTCTGAGCCTGACCAACCTCATGCTGGACCAGGTCGCGCGCGGTCTGAAGCGCTCCGTCGCCGCGCGGCTGAAGGCGATGACCGAACTCCAGGATGGTTTCGGGGCCTTCCAAGGCTGAGGCGCCGACAGGCCAGTCGTGGACCGGGAGCCATGGGGGCCCCTCTGGACGGCCGATCTGCAGCGCCTCCAGGCCGCCGACGCCCGGCAGGTGGTAGTCGGACAGCACGACGTCCCAGGGCTCGGTCCGCGCGACCTCGAACTCGGCCCGCGTCTCGATGCGCCGCGCATTGGCGTCGATGCCGTTGCGCTTGAGGTAGGCCATGGCCAGCACGTGGTCGGGCTCGGAGTCCTCGAGGTGCAGCAGGCGGATGGCGGGGGTGGCGCCGGTCATGGCACTGGAGTATCGCAAAGCGCGGCGCGCCCTGCGACTGCGGCGGGCTCTGCGGCCGATCCCGACAACAGGCAAGAACGGGACCTGCTCAGTTAGACTGCGCGGGCCCTGCGAGCAATGTCTATGCGTGGAGTCGAAGCGTGGCCGTGGTTTCGGCTGATGGTGACGGTGCTCGTGGTTTGCGGTCTGGCCGGCTGCGGCGGGAGCAGTGCGCCCGACCAGCCCGCTGCGGCGGCCACGGAGCCCGGCCGGGCAAGCGCGTACTGGGTCCTGACGGAGGCGGCTCCCGCGCAAGGTGCATCGACACCGGGTGTGGCGTCGGAGGGCGGCGCGACTTGCTCGTCTGGCGAGGTGTCGTCGATCACGCAAGCTGTCGCGGCCGATACCTTCGCCATCGCGGCCGCCCCCAGCTTGCTCCCTGCCGCCAGGGTCGAACCCGACGAACTGGCCCGACTCCTGGCGATGGCAGCGCGCAATCAAGTCACGGAGGTCTACGTCTTCACGCCGGCGGCAAGCGGACTGTTGTCCCGGCCCCTCGAACAGACGCTGCGCGACGATCAGCCGCACTACGCCGCGTTGTTGAACGATCTGGGGGATGAGCGCCTGGACATCGGCGACGAGGCCAGCGCAACTGTCTTCCACCATCTCATCGTGACGGCGCGTGGGCTGCAGCGGCTGGCCGATTCGCCGCACGTCGGCAGTTTCGGCGGCACGTGGTTCGTCGAACGGTCCTCGTCTGCACATGGCGACCGCAGCCTGGCCGCGCTGGACGAGGCCATCGGCGTCGCGGGCCAGGCCGACGTCGACGTGACCCTGCACAGCGACGCGGCAGAGTATGACTTCGGCCCTGACCTCGCCTGGCGTGTCCATGCCACGGCGGCACTGGCTGAGGAGTTGCGCACCGCCTGGCCGCGGTTCTTCGCCAGTCTGGACGCGCGCTTCGTGATTGACCTGGAGCGCGTGCGCGCCGCAGCCGGCACGTCGTCGCCGACGGTTCGGATGCGCATCACGCGTGCCGGCTACTACCTGCTGCGCCAGCATCCGCTGGTGCGCGACATCCGCCTGGCCGGCTACGCCGACCCGAGACCCGCAAGCTTCGACGCCAGCCTGCTGCGGGCCGGCCCTGCAGACGAAGCGGTGCCGGTGTCGATTTCGCTGCGCACCGATGCCTACATGCCCATCCGAGGCTCCAGGGTCGCACTGGGGCACCATGCCGACGCCAACGAGCGCCTCTTCATGGCGCTGCTCGGGCCCGCCGCAGCGCCGGCCCTGGCCGCCGCCAGCGCCTACCGCAACATCGGTAGCAGCTCTCTTTCAGTGACCTTGTCGCGTGCGGCCCTGCGCGCGCTCTACGAAGGCGCCGACCCGCGTTTGTTGCATGTCGTTGCCCGGGAAGGGCTGGGGCTGGATGCGACCGGTTTGATGTACACGACGGTCACTTTGTCGTCCTGCACGGCAGTCCCACCCAGCCACATCTCCACACCGGTCTTGTCGCCAGCGGCTGCGGCCAGCGCTCCTCAGACTTCGTCGCCAGGGGGCTGAGAGCCGGTTCAGACGGGTGGTGGCGAGCAGCCGGACACGACCGGCCGCATGCATTCGACCCGTCGCCTGGCAACGCACCATCGTCGCGCCGATAGGCCGCCCGCGCGCGAGCTCGACAACCCGTCGACGGCGCAGGCGGGCGGGGTGAGCGGCTCGCGCAGCGCCTACACCGCGCCGGCGCGCCGCAAGGTCTCCAGCACCGGCCGGCGCAGCACCTCGCGCAAGCCCCACCAGCCCGCCGCCAGCGCCAGCAGCGCGCCGGCCACCGCGCCCACCAGCGGCACCCAGGGCGACGGCGCCCAGGCGAACTCGAAGGCGTAGCGCGCCAGCAGCCAGCCCACCACCATGGCCGCCACCGAGGCCAGCACGCCGGCCAGCGCACCCACGCCCAGCAGTTCGGCGCGCTGCACCTGGCCCAGCAGGCGGCTGCCGGCGCCCAGGGCGCGCATGATGGCGAACTCGCGCGCCCTTGCCTCGCGCGTGGCGGTGATGGCGGCGAACAGCACCACCAGCCCGGCCACCAGCGTGAAGCCGAACAGGAACTCCACCGCGCGGATCACCTGGTCCATCACCCGCTGCACCTGCGCGAGCGACGCCGAGACATCGACATTGGTGATGTTGGGAAAGTCGCGGCTGAGCCGGCTGTCGAAACCCGGCGCATCGGGCGCATGGAAGGCGCTGATGAAAGTCAGCGGCACGTCCTTCATTTCCGCCAGCGGGAAGATCACGAAGAAGTTGACGCGCATCGACCCCCAGTCGACCTTGCGCAGGGTGGTGATGCGCGCCTCGCGCAGTTGGCCGCTGATGTCGAAGCGCAGCACGTCGCCCAGCTTCAGCCCCAGCTGCTGCGCCAGGCCCTCTTCCACCGACAGGCCGTCGGCTTCGTCGACCACCCAGCGGCCGGCCACCACCGGGTTGTGCGCGGGAGCCTGGGCGCCGTGGCTGAGGTTGAACTCGCGGTCGACGAGGCGGCTGGCGCGCTCGTCGGTGAAGCTGTCGCCACTGACGGCGCCGCCGTTGATGGCCACCAGCCGGCCGCGGATCATCGGGTACCAGTCGTAGCGCTGCACGCCGGCCTGCTCGAGGGCGGCGCGGAAGGCCTCGCCCTGTTCCGGCTGCAGGTTGATGACGAAACGGTTGGGCGCGTCGGGCGGCGTGGCGTTGCGCCAGCTGCCGATGAGGTCGGTGCGCAGCAGCACCAGCAGCACCAGCGCCAGCAGGCCCACGGCCAGCGCCGACACCTGCAGCACCGCGAACGCCGGCCGCGCAGCGATCTGGCGCGTCGCCAGCACCAGCCAGCGCGGTGCGCGCGTTTCGGGCATGGCGCGCTTGAGCAGCAGCACGGCGGCCCAGGCCAGCAGCGCGAACAGCCCCACCGCGACCGCGAAACCGCCGACCGCGATGGCGCCCAGCTTGACGTCGGCCGACACCGCCATCAGCAGCGCCACGAAGCCGCCCGTGCCCGCCGCCAGCACGCCCAGCGACGAGGCCTTGAGCGCGCCGACGTCGCGCCGGATCACGCGCAGCGGCGGCACGCGCGCCAGCTGCAGCACCGGCGGCAGGCCGAAGCCCAGCAGCAGCGTCATGCCGACGCCGATGCCGAACAGCGCCGGCCACGGCCCCGGTGCCGGCAGCGCCGAATCCACCAGGCCGGCCAGCAGCCAGACGAAGACGAAGTGCACCGCCAGGCCGATCAGCACTCCGGCGGCGCTGGCCAGCAGGCCGACGAGCCCGAACTCCAGCGTGTAGGCGCCGGCAATGCGCCGCTGCGACATGCCCAGCACGCGCAGCATGGCGCAGTCGTCGAGGTGGCGCGACGCGAATTCGCGTGCCGCGATGCCCACCGCCACGGCCGCCAGCAGCGCCGCCAGCAGCGCCACCAGGTTGAGGAACTTCTCGGCGCGGTCCAGCGTCAGCTGCATCTCGGGGCGGCCGCTCTGCAGCGACTCGACACGCACGCCGCGCAACGGCACGGCCTTGATGCGCTCTTCGGCGTAGGCGACGAAGGCACGCACGGCGGCGTTGGCGCGGCCGGCGCTCCAGTCGTCGGGGGCCGCCACGGCGAGCCGGTAGTTGACGCGGCTGGCCGGCTGCACGAGGCCGGTGTCTTCGAGGTCGGCCTGCGTCAGCATGACGCGCGGCGCGAAGCTGGTGAAACCGCCGCCGCGGTCGGGTTCGGCGACGATGATGCGGGCGATCTCCAGCTCGGCGTCGCCCAGCAGCAGGGGGTCACCCACGTCCAGCTGCAGCGCGTCCAGCAGCGCGGTGTCGACCCACACCGTGCCTGGCTCGGGCGCCGCAGCCACGGTCTGCACCGGGCCGCCGGCGGCGCTGCGCAACTGCAGCTGGCCGCGCAGCGGATAGTTCTCGCTCACCGCCTTGACGGCCACCAGCCGCGTCGTGCCGCCCAGTTCGTCGGGCGCCCGGCCCATGCTCGGGAAGCCGGTGCTGGTGCCCACGCGCAGGCCCAACTCCCGCGCCTTGGCTGCCAGTTCCGGCGGTGGCGGCCGGTCGCTGCTGACCACGGCGTCGCCGCCCAGCAGTTGCCGCGCGTTGCGCTCCAGGCCGTTGCTCAGGCGGTCGGCAAAGAAGCCCACCGCGGTGAGCGCGGCCACGGCCAGCATCACGGCCACGGCGAGCAGGCGCAGTTCGCCGGCGCGGAAGTCGCGCAGCGTCTGGCGCCAGGCCAGGGCGCGGATGGAGGGCAGGCGCAGGGTCGACATGCCGCGACAGTAGCTCAAAGCGCGCGGGCGCGGCGCGGCGCGCTGAATAGACCGTGCAAGGCGGTTCAACTGCGGCACGAGGCGCGGGTGCTTCAATGGCGGCATGAACACGCTGCCTGCCCTGTTCCTGTCCCACGGCTCGCCGATGATCGCGCTCGAACCGCGCGCGGCCGGGTCCTTCATGCAGTCCCTGGGCCCGGCCATCGACGCCGCCTTCGGCCGGCCGCGGGCGATCCTGGCCGTCTCGGCGCACGGCCTGACGCGCGAGCCGGTGCTGCTGGCGGCGCCGCGGCACGAAGCCGTGTACGACTTCGGCGGCTTCGACCCGCGCCTGTACGAGATGCGCTACGACGCACCCGGCGCTCCCGAGCTGGCAGGGCGCGTGGCCGCGCTGCTGCAGGCCGCCGGCATCCCCGTGCACGAGGGCAGCGAAGGCGGCCTGGACCATGGCATCTGGACGCCGCTGCGTTACCTCTATCCGGGCGCAGACGTCCCGGTGCTGCCGCTGGCCTGGCCGCCGCACTGGAAGCCGGCGCAGCTGTTCGCGCTCGGCCAGGCACTGGCGCCGCTGGCCGACGAAGGCGTGCTCGTCGTCGGCAGCGGCAGCATCACGCACAACCTGCGCCGTGTCTTTGCCGGCGGGTCGCTCCCGGACGCAGACGCGCCGGCCACCGCCGAGAGCACGGGCTTCCGCGACTGGTTCGCCCAGCACAGCGCGGCCGCCGACTGGGAAGCGCTGTTCGACTACCGCCAGCGCGCGCCGCACGCGGCGCTGATGCACCCCACCGACGAACACCTGCTGCCCTGGTTCGTCGCCGCCGGCGCCGGCGGCCGCCAGCCGGCCACGCGCATCCATGCCAGCCTGAGCTACGGCGACCTGGGCATGGACGCCTACGCTTTCGGGCCTACCGCGGCGCGGCTGGCGGCGTAGGCGCGGCTGGCGCCGCGCGGCGTCGCAAACTCGCTTCCCCGAACCGGAATTTCAGCCGCCCGGTGAGCCTCCGAGCGGTGACTCGAACTCACAATAGACCTTGCCTTCGCTAAGCGGAAGGTGGCTCTTGACTCCACGCCGCAGGGTACTCGGCAGGGCTGGCACGCGGCCGTTCGTTTCTAATTCGGTGAGTAGGGTGCGGATGGCTTGCAGCGCATCGGCGCCTTCGGTGAAGTCGAACCACACCAGCGCTTCCTGCAACGCCACACGGGCTTGCGCAATCTCACCTCGAGCACAGTGGACGTAGGACAGGTCGACGAGATCGTGACCCAGGGCGTGGGCATAGCCGATCGCCCGATCGACCTCGATGGCTTGGCGCATCAACGCGATCGCAGTGTCCAGTTCACCTTGGGCGGCATGCTGCATCGCAAGTGCGTGCAGTCCGCGCGAATGCATGGCACGCTCGCCGTGCCGCACGCTGAGCTCCAGTGCCGCTTCGTACTTCTGTTTCGATCCGGGCAGGTCACCGGTCTGGTACAGGGCATAGCCCCATCCGAACAAGCTGAGAATTTCGCCGCCATGATTACGGGCGGCCCAGTGGAGCCGTAGCGCTTGCTCGAACAACTGAGTGGCCTGCCGGGGGCTGCCCAAGCCTCGATGAATCTCGGCGAGATTGTGCAACGCAGTCGCCTCACCGGTGATGTCTCCCATCTGCCGGTGCAACGCCAGCGCGTCACGGGACTGCTGCAATGCGGCTGCGTAGTCTTCCGCATGCCAGTGCACAAACCCAAGCTCGCGGAGTGCCTCGGCCTCAGCAGGACGGTCGCCAATGTGGCGATAGATCTTGAGGGCGCGCTCAGCGGCACAACGCGCTTCGTCGTGACGACCCAGATAGGCGCAGGCACCGGCGCGACGCAACAAAATTGCCGCGACTCGAGGGAAGTCGTCTAGTACCTCGGCGATCGCCAAGGCCTCGTCGATCGCCGATTCCTGGTCGGCTCTACGGCCAAGCCTTTCGAGCGCGGCTTCCCTGAGCAGGAGCACGTCGCAGCACCGCTGCAGCGACGCGGGCGCAAAACGCTTCATCACCTTGAGTGCCCGATCGTACAGATCAGCCGCCTGACTGAACGCGTGCACGCGCTCCGCTGCCTGACCGGCCCGGACGATGGAATCGACTTCCCCGGCAACCCGTGGAATCCCCGCGGCAAAACGCACGCCGTCTCCCCTGTCCAGCGTCGCAGGCGCTGACTCCGACGAGCCGGCGCTTCGTTGGCGGAGCACCCGATGCAACTGCGCAGTCTCGGCGGAGGGTTCGACGCCGAACTCCTGCAGCAACACACTGCACAGTCGCGCCCACTCGGCGTCAATCGCGTGTAGTTCGCCCTTCGCAGCGAAGATTCTCAAGAGGTACTGGGACGCGGCCTCGCTCGTCGGATCGACTTCCTGCATCGCCTCGGCGTATCCGATGGCTGCGTCCCAATCGACCCGCGCCATGTGGCCGGCGACCAACCGCCCCAGGTTCTGCATCGCAAGCGCGTGCAGGCGTTCGCGCGCTGCGGCAAGCCATGTTTCGTAGACCGTGCAGTTCTCAAAGTTTCTGTGGTCCAGGAGCGGGGCCTTGTAGAGAGCCGACGCTTCGCGCCACAGGCGTTCGTCTGTGCTGCGCACGGCGGCGAGGAATCGATGAACGTCGATGTCGACGGGCGCATCCCGTGCATCCGATGCAAACTGGACCCACTCGTGGTCGACCCGCAGGCAGCCGTTCAGACGCCCTCCGGCAACTGTCCTGAGCGAGTACAGCGCCTGGCGCAGACTTTGCCGGCCCGAGGCTTCTGGCAAACCCTCCCAAAGCAGTCCGACAAGGCTGGCTCGCAAATGCGGCCGGTCCGACTCGAGCACGAGAAACGCCAGCAGCGCCAGGGTCCTCGCCGAATGCGTGCGCACGACCGCACCGTCGGCCGTCAAGACACCTGGACCAAAGAGGCGCAGGGTCAACTGGGTCATGAGGGGAGGCGTGGTGACGCTTTCGTGACGAGGGGCCAATATGCTGTGACTTCGTTGATCATGCAACGCCTTGACAAGATTGGAGCACGATGATGTCAGCAACCCTTGCCACCGCTTCAGCGAGCTGCCGGCTCTCGAACGAGCCCGGCCGAGCATTGCTCACGATACGCGGGCAGCATGTCGTAACCGATTCGCCGCCCACCCTGGGCGGGCCGAATGAAGCGGCCAATCCGGTCGAGATGCTGCTTTCCGCGCTGGCAAGCTGCGCTGTCTTCGTCTGCGAGCGCGCCGCCCAGGAGATGGGCATTGCCCTCAATGCCGTCAGCGCGACCGCCGCCGGGGACTTCGATCCGCGCGGTGTCTGCGGTGAACCCTTCGACCCACGATTCCAGGGCTTCAAGGTGCGGCTCACGCTCGACGGCCCCAACGAGGCGCAGAGCGAGGCGCTACTTCAGGCTTTCAAGGCGCGATGCCCGGTTTATACGACGCTGTCGCGGGCAGCGGCGGTAGAGGTCACGATGGCGTGATCGTGCGGTCGTGACGATGTCGTGACGGCCCCGTGTTTTACTTTGTTCAGCGACCACGTTCGATGTCAGGACCATTTCGGTTCGGCAAGCACGCTGGTTGGTTTGCTCAGGGAGATGGAGATGTTCGAGCTTCGATGCAAGGATGTAGGTTTCGACTGCCCCGGGCTCGTGCGCGGCGTGACGAAGGAGGAAGTCCTGAAGCAGGCGGCCGCGCATGCCGCTGACGTGCACAGCACTCAGATCACACCGGAAATGGCCGCGAAGGTCTCGACCCTGATTCGTGAGCAGGGGGCTGGCGGGAACGGTGCCACGTCGTAGAAACGATGAGTCGACGCCAGACGCCGTGCGGACTTCTGCGGGCGGCGATAGGTTGGGGCACCTACGTGTCGTCGGCGTGGCGAAACAGGCGACAACCGTGACCCTGCGCAGGGAATGACGAGTTGCGACAACGAACTGACAGCGAGAGACAACTCATGAATCGAGAGAGTACTCGCGGCCTGCTGGCCGCCACAGCCGCAGTGGTGGCACTCTCATCGACCCCCGCAGAAGCTGCCGTTACTGCCATGTCAATGACTGGAGCGCAGTTTCCAATCCAAGCGGCGGGTGGTCGTTCCTGAGCGGGAACGATCTATTGCCACTTCAGCCAACCATGGGCGGTGGGCTTCCGGCGGTGCCGGGCTTCGCGTTCTCCAATCTGAATGGATTGTTTCTGCCAGCCTTCTGGCAGGCCAGCGCCGGGTCTGACGTTTCTGTTCACTCGTACGACCCGAGCCGTTGGCTTGCTATTGGGGGCGCGTCTTTCTCGCTGCTTGAACGACGGCAAGTGACCGGCTGCCGCCGGCGGGCAGCCTTACGCAGTGGTCGGCTCTGCCACCCTTGATTGACGTTCGCGCCCATCTACCCGGCCGCATCCAAACGGTCAGGTCGGCAGCGGGCGGCCATCTCTTGTGGATAGCCTGGACGTCGGCATCAACCCGCCGGGGAGCGCCCCACCCCGATGCCCTCGGCCGCCGCGTCGGTCAACGCTTCGACCGCCTCGCGCTCGCTCACCGTTGGCCTGCGCCACTGCCACCAACTCGCGCAGCGTGCTGCCGTCGAAGCCGTAACTGCTGGCGACCCGAACCTGCGGCTCAAGCCAGAGCTTGGCCTCACTGCCGCCTGCACGCACATGCACATGCATCGGCTCGCGAGGCTGCCCTCGTTGGAGTAGAAGAAAGAGCGGAAACCCCTGCTAGACCGTGCAAGGCGGTTCAACTGCGGCACGAGGCGCGGGTGCTTCAATGGCGGCATGAACACGCTGCCTCCCCTGTTCCTGTCCCACGGCTCGCCGATGATCGCGCTCGAACCGCGCGCGGCCGGGTCCTTCATGCAGTCCCTGGGCCCGGCCATCGACGCTGCCTTCGGCCGGCCGCGGGCGATCCTGGCCGTCTCGGCGCACGGCCTGACGCGCGAGCCGGTGCTGCTGGCCGCGCCGCGGCACGAAGCCGTGTACGACTTCGGCGGCTTCGACCCGCGCCTGTACGAGATGCGCTACGACGCACCCGGCGCTCCCGAGCTGGCAGGGCGCGTGACCGCGCTGCTGCAGGCCGCCGGCATCCCCGTGCACGAGGGCAGCGAAGGCGGCCTGGACCACGGCATCTGGACGCCGTGTCTTTGCCGGCGGGCTGCGCCCGGACGCAGACGCGCCGGCCACCGCCGAGAGCACGGCCTTTCGCGACTGGTTCGCCGAGCGCAGCGCGGCCGCCGACTGGGAAGCGCTGTTCGACTACCGCCAGCGCGCCCCGCACGCGGCGCTGATGCACCCCACCGACGAACACCTGCTGCCCTGGTTCGTCGCCGCGGGTGCCGGCGGCCGCCAGCCGGCCACGCGCATCCACGCCAGCCTGACCTACGGCGACCTGGGCATGGATGCCTACGCGTTCGGGCCTGCGGCGGCGCGCCTGGCCGTGTAGCCGCGGGTCGAAGGCGCGGCCAGCCGACAAGGCAGAGCAAGCCGTTTCACCCCGCCGCATCCGGCTCCAACAGGGGCCTTCGGCGCCGTATCGCAGAGCTCGTCGTTCTCACGGGCTGTTGCGGCACACTGCGGCCCATGACCCACCCCACCGCTGCTGCCGAGGCCGAGCCCGGGCTCGGCGCGCCCGACGCCGCAGCGCACGGCGCGGCAGGTGGCATTGCTGCTCAATCTGGGGCACGCCATCGACCACATGTTCCTGCTCATCTTCGCCACCGCGGTGGGCACGATCGCGGCCGAGTTCGGCTTCACGCGCTGGGAGGACCTGATGCCGTATGGCGTCGGCGCCTTCGTGCTCTTCGGCTTGGGTTCGCTGCCCTCCGGCCGCCTGGGCGACCTGTGGGGGCGCCGGCGCATGATGCTGGTGTTCTTCTTCGGCATCGGTGCCTCGGCGCTGCTGGCTGCGATGACGCGCAATGCCTGGCAACTGGCCTCGGCGCTGACGCTGCCGGGCGCCTTTGCCTCGATCTACCACCCGGTGGGCATTCCGATGCTGCTGCAGCGCGCACCCAAGCCCGGTGCGGTCATCGGCATCAACGGCCTGCCTTTCAACTTCACCACCAACGGCAATGCGCAGCTGCTGGCCGAGCGTTTCCGCGGCGTCGTCGAGGATCCGGCGCTGCTGGGCGCGATGCTGGCCGCGGTGTATGCCGTGGCCTCGCTGGCGCAGGTGGTGGTGGGCCGGCT
>JAUXVE010000050.1 GCA_030680415.1 Rubrivivax sp. | reverse complement strand
CGCCGTCAAAAAGTAGTGCGAAGGTCCCGGAAGCCACTCTAATCAATACCAGTTCCGGGATTTTCCAATTAACATGATCAGCAGCAGATATTACTTCCATTATCCAAGTATTAGTATCTGAGTTTGGGGGCTAATCAGCTCGCTCATAGTCCTCAGCGCGCTCCCATGCTGGCGTGAAAAAGCCCCTGAGTCGTTGACGGACTCAGGGGCTTGATGCTTTGGCCCCTTGCGGAGCCTTGAATGGTGGACCGGGGTCACTCACACTGTTGCCGGAAAGCCTCATGAATGCTCGCTTTCTGCGGTGCGGTCCATCGAAGTTACCCGGAAAGTTACCCGGTCGAGTGCCCTGCTACCCGGCCCACGTGTCGCCGGAAACCTTACCGGAACCTTTCCCCATCAAGGGCTTCCGGTCTTGCCCGATCCGTTGCGCCCAGACTTCGCCCGGCCCTCGGGTGTCCTGGGACCTGTGCTCAACCCCCCGTGCCACTTGCACCGACTGTTGCCGTAGATGCTCGTGTGCGGGCAGGGCCTGCCGGTGCGCTTGCCCTTGGCACCGCAGCGCAGTTCCCAGAATGGCGCCAGGTCGAAGCGCGGCCACCCTGGGCCGTACTCATACAGGCCAGCAGCACGCGCCTTCGCGCACGCCTTCAGGTGCACGCGCCACGCGGCCAGATAGCGCGCCCGCATGTCGGCCTGGGGGTCAGCGAACGTCAGCTTTCCTCCGGTTGTCATGGGGTTCGGCCCCCAGCGTCTGCGGCCGGTGTTGCCTTGCCGCTGAAGGCAGCGCAGCCGGCGCCGTGGCCTTCAGGCGGCCACACGATGCCGAAGCCATGGGCCTGGGTCAGCAGCCGGGCCGCAACGGGTTCCAGACAGGTGCGGCGCCGGCCGAAGTGTCGGCAGCCGGCGCAGGTCTGCGCCACCATTGCCAAAACCTCCCCGTCGCCCAGCAGCGCCAGCGCCGTCGCTTCAGCTTCCCGGCGCGACAGCCCGCCGTCGAATTTCATGATGGCGGCCCGTTCCTCGGATGCTTCGCGCCGTCGAAACCCGGGCAGCGCTGCAGCATCGCCGCCAGGTCGCGCTCCACGTCGGGCGCATGCAGCCCGGCCTGCCGATGGTTGCCGCAGCGGCCGGGCCTGTAGTGTCGGCAGTCGGTGCAGCTCACCCGGTCGTCGGCCTCGCGGTCACGCCTCACCAGCCGGTCGGCCAGCTTCTCCGCTTCGGGTTCGGGCCAGCCCCAGCGCAGCAGCCGGGCGCGCCGATCAAGAAACCGGGCAATGTCGCCATCGGTCCAGGCCACGGCCGCCAGGTCCAGGGCTTCGGGGCTCTCGGTCGGCTTGCTCGCCGGCATCGGGGCCGGAAAGAAAATCTCCGCACCCCCCTCCGGGGTCACTGCCAAAACTGACAGAACCCCCCTTTTGGCGGTTTTGTCAGTGCCGCCGTAGGGGGGTGCAGCAGTTTTTTCGGCCAGTCGCTCGGCCCACTTACCCACGGCGCGCCCCTTCGGTCAGTCCATAGATGGCGGTCGGGCGGCCGCCCGTTTCGATGGTGGCCTCGGTAAGCCAGCCGTGCGCGGCCAGCATGTCCAGGGCATCGGCCACCGCCGCCCGGTCGCTCAACCCGGCCCACTGGTTGCGGTACACGTCGCGCGTCGTGAAGGGGTCGGGCAGCGCACCCGCGCGGGCCTTTTCGATGATCGTGCGCGCTGCCTTCACGGTCATGCGCCGGCCGCTGCTGTGAAGGCGCCGCGCGTGGCTCTCGAAGTAGTCCGCCAGCGCCAGCGCTCGCAGCGTCGCGGGCAAGGTCACCGGGCCGGTGCCGCCGTCGATCACATGCAGCGCCAGCGCCAGTGCCGGGACATGGTGGCGGAATTTCGACAGTGCCCCTTCCAGTCCCTCACCTTCGGCCGCGCGGATGGTGCGCTCGAAGTCGCTGCGCCACTCGCCGAAAGCTTCGCGGGCGTCGTCCTCGAAGCGGACGAAGGGCAAGCCGCGCGGCTCGCCGTGCATGTCTTTCTCACGCTCGGCACCCAGCGCGCCGGCCGTCAGGGCGTCCAGCTTCTCGAACGTCTCCCATGCGCGCCGCTTGCCTTCGGAGTCGGGCCAGCGGTCCACCTCGCGCCACTCACCCGGCGCATCGGGCCAGGCGATCAGGAAGCGCTCGATCATCCCGTCATCGGCCGCGCCGCGCCGGGCTTGCTGCACCAGCTCGGCGAGCGGTCCGGGCTGGATACCGCCGATGATCGAGAGCCGCGCATCGTCAACGGTCACCGTGCCGCGTCCGATGCGATCGAAGGTGTAGCGGCCACCGCTCCACGCTTGCAGGTAGAAGGCCCGGGCCGGTGCGGACTCTTCACGCGCCAGGCTCAGGAACAGCCCGCGCATTTCATCGCGCACCGACAGCACGCCGTCCGGGTTCGCCGCCAGTATCTCGCCCAGCTTTTCATAGGTCAGATCGTTGACCACGTAGCGCCGCCGCACGGGCTCTGCACGCTCATCGTCGCCCGCCAGAAGCGCCAGCACGTCGGCACTGCCGTCCTTCTTCAGCTTCGCCCGGGCAGCCTTCACGTTCGCCTCGCCCCGCAGCTTCGCGGCCATTGCCTCGGCTTGATGCTGCGCGGCCTGGGCGTTGAATGCCTCCGCCGCCTGGGCTTCTAGCCGTTCCATCGGCGCCAGGGCCTGCGCCATCGCGGGCGACTTCATGATCCCGGGTCGGCCCACGATCAGCGCCCACAGGTTGCCCCGCTCAAGCCAGTCTGTGCGCTGCTGCGGCCTGATCCCGACATGGCGCGCCACCAGCGAAGCGCCGGCCACCAGCAGCGGCACGGCCACGAAGTCGGGCGGGCAGTGCATGCGTTCGGATGCGTCGCGCACCCACGGCGCGAAGGCCTCGGGAAGCGCGGCCATCGGGAATGCTTCAACAGGCAACAGCTCGGGGGGCAGCGGTAGCGGCGCCTCGATCTCCGCCGCGCCCGCCGCGCGCAGGCGCGCCAGGTCTTGCACGGCGGCACTCATGCTGCCCCCCCTGCCTCGATCAGCGCCGCGCCGCGATCAGCCCACACGTCGCACCAGTCGGCACCGTCGGCGGAAGGGGTCAGCACTTCGGCCCGCAGGCCAGCACTCAACGCACGCGCCCGCAGGGTGTCGGCGGCCTCGCGCCCGGCTTTGTCGGCGTCCGCGAAGATCACCAGCCGCTGCACGCCACCAGGCCAGCGCCACGCCGCCAAGTTGCCGGCGCAGTAGGCGGCCACCGTGGGCACGCCCGCAGCGCACCACGCGGCCAGCGCAGTTTCGATGCCCTCGGCGATGCCGATGCAGCCGCGCGCCGGCTTGTGCAGCGGAATGCACGCACCGGCCAGCGGCCCCGCCGCGCCGGTCAGTTTCTTGACCGTGGGCACGTCGGCCTTTCTTCCGTCCCGCGTGAGATAGGTTCGGTGCAGCGCCACCATGCGGCCATCGGGCGCCACCAGCGGCGCCACCATCGCCGGGAACGTGCCCAGCTTCTCCGCGCCGTGCCAGTAGGGCAGCGCCCGATGCAGCCGCAGCGCACCGGGCAGCGGCCACACGCCGCCGAAGCCGCGCCGCTTCAGGTACAGCGTCACCGGATCGCCGGCCACCAGCGGCACGCACTCGGCCCACAGTAGGGCGATGCGCTGGGCGTTCTCTGCCCACTGCTGGCGCTGCTGGGCTTCGCGCTCTGCGGTCGCGGTCATCACCTGCCGCGCCAGTTCGGCCCGTTGTTCTCGAGTCATGGTGGCGCGGTCGGTCGCGCTCCATGTCTCGCTCACGCCCTGCCGGTAGCAGCCGAACACGCCGCCGCGCAGATCGTGGAACAGCTTGCACCAGCCGGCATCGTCGGCGCGCCGGACACTGGTGCCGAAGCGCTGGAACTTGCCGGGCTCGATCTCTTCGGGCGCATGGCCCAGCGCCGCCAGGATTGCCGCCCTGAAGGCTTGCACGGGGTCAGCCATGGTGCACCCCCAGCGCCTTCTCGATCACCCGACAGAAGCCCCGCAGCGTGGCGCCGTAGAGCATCGACACGATCAGCGCCAGTTCGTCGGGGTCGGCTTGCTGGGCGTGCAGGCGGGCCAGGTAGTCCGCCGCCTTGCCCTCGCCTTCGATCACGCGCAGGGCTTGCCCGGCGTGCGGCGCACTGCGAAAATCGGGGCTTTCGTCTTGCTTGCTTTCCTGGGGGGCCACCGTTGCCACGGTCGGCCCCTCGTCATTTGGGCGCGCGGTCGCGCCCGGCCCTCGGGCCTGAGTGACGCGCGTCATGCCGCAGCCCCATCGCGCGCAGCGATGCGCGCCTTTCGCGTGGCCTGGGCCTTCGCCACTGCGGCCGGCTCGCGCGCCTTGATGCTGGCCCTCTTCGCCTTCGCCGCCATGCGTTCGCGCGCCTCGGTGTCGCCGGCCGCTTGCGCAGCGCGTTCGGCCCAGAAGCGGCGCACGTCGGCCAGGCGCCAGCGGGTGAAGCGCGGCTGCTGGATCACGGGCTTGGGTGCGCGGTCGGTACGCACTTCCTCATGCCACCAGCTCACCGACACGTCACCGATTGCGGCGCAGGTATCGGCAGCGATCAGCGCCACGTCCGCCACATCGGCGGGCAGCGGGCGCGCTGCGGGTTTCGGGTCAGTCTTTGCGGTCACTATTGGCCCCATGCGCTGCGGATAGCAGCAGTGGGGGCCATTGCAGGCGCTGCGCGCGTCGGCGTGGCCGAATACGGCCAGCCTCAAACCGAATTCGGCTATCGGCCAGCGCGCCGCGCGGTTCCGAACCTTTCGGCAGCTTCCTTCAGATACTTGCGCACGGTGTCAGCGTCAACGCCGCAGTCTGCCGCTGCGGTCGCGCTGGCGATGGTCGCCGTTGCCTCGTTGCGCGCGGCCGATGAGTCATACCGATAGGGCGCAGCGCACGCCATGCCGTAGAGAATGCGCAGCAGGGAGTCACGCTCGCGCGTGGTCAGCTCTCCGGAATCAACCGGCGCGGCCATCTTGTCCACCATCGCGCGCAGCGAGTCCCGCTCGCCCAGCAGTGCGTCACGCTCGCTCACGATTTCATTGCCCCGCTTGCACGCCTGCTCAAGCTCCGCTCGCGCTGCGTCGCGGTCGGCCTGCAAGGCCCGGAAAGAATCCGCGTTGATCGCCGCGTGGGCGCTGCGCTCGATCTCATCCAACAGGAATGCAGGCTTGCTGCCTGGGTGGTGCCTCGCCATCCATGCGTGCAGGTCGGTATGCCGCACCGTCCGCCTTGCCACGGCCACATGCTCACCAGCCGGGACGGCCTTACCGTCGCGCCCGTATGGAATCTCGCCGTGTTCGATGGCGTCGAGAATCTTTTCGGTGTTCGCCCGAAGGCACGGCCACTGCGGGAACAGCCCGGGCCCAGGGATATGGTCAACGCCGAGGGACTGAAGGATCGTTCCTTCGTGCTGGGTCAGGTTGCACCAGCGCAGCGCGGCTTCCACCGGCCGGTAGAACTGGCGTTGCAGCGCGTTGCAGCTCTTCTCGTCGTATCCGTCAGTCATCTGCGCTCCCTCGTGCGCCCCTTCGTCGGGTGCCACGCCAGCCGGTGAAGGTGAACCGGTTTTCGCCCTCGGGGATCAGCCTCGGGCTAGGCGTGGCGAACTGGTCAGTTCGTGTAGGCGCTGCTCTGCGTGAACTCCACGAACTCATGCAACGTCCGCCATGCGTGCTCGGTGAAGGCTCGCCGCGCTGCCGTGCCTTCGGGCGGGATGCGCAGGCCGAAAGGCACGGCGGCAGTAGCGCGATGGGCCGCCGCCGCCGCTGTAGGCGCGGCAATGGGGGCGGCGGGCGGTGCTGCCGCTTCCCCGGCACGAATTGCCGCCTCGCGCAGCCGGCGCAAGAACTGCGCTTTCTGTTGGCCGGTGCCCCACGCTTGCGGCGGGGCGGCCTTAGCATCGGCCGCCATCGCATCCAGGCCCGCGCAGCTTGTCCAGTGCTGCACGCAGCGGGCCGGCGGCTTCCACGGGCAGCGGTCGCCGAGCCAGACCGCAAGCAAGCCCTTGGGCAAGCCCTCGGCCCACATCCCGCGGCGGGCGTAGAACGCCTGCATGGCGCTGCTCAAGGCGACGTAGGGCATGCCCGGCGTGATGTACGCCGCCGGGTGTAGAGTGCTTTCAGCCATGGGTGAAGCTCCGTTCTTCGTCTGTGGTCAGGGTCGGCCAGGTGCTTATTTCACCCGGCCGGCCCGCCTTGCCGCAGGGCCGCTGCGGCGCCGGTTGCAGGCATGCCGGCCTGCGCGGTCTTGCTCATCCTTCCAGCACGTAGACCCGCCGCTCAGGCGGCATGGGCTTGCCACGGCGCACCAGGAGCCTGCGCTCGGCATCGTCAGCGATGCGCAGCAGCGCGGCGGCCAGGGCGCGCAGATCAGCCGGGCTCAGATCAGCGCCGCCCCCCGGCAGGCCATCCACCACGGCCAGGGGCTGCATGTCGCTGGTGGCGGCCAACGCCACGTCCAGGCGGGCGCTCATGCCGCCCTCGCCGGCAGCGTCAGCACCTGGGCACCAGCCCGCAGGCGGTCCAGGTAGTCGGCCCACTTCGTCATCATGTCTCGCCGTTGGTCGAGGAACTGCGTTCGGTTGTATGCCCGGCCGAGTGCATCGCCCACCGCGTGCGCCAGTTGCGCTTCGATCACCTCGGGGGCGATGGCCAGCCGCTCGGCGATCATCGTGCGAGCCATCGCGCGGAACCCGTGGGCCGTCATGTCGTCGTTGCCGTAGCCCATGCGGCGCAGCGCACCGCGCACCGTGTTTTCGCTCATGCAGCGCTCGCCGGTCAGCAGGGACGGGAAGACGAAACGGCCGTGCCCGGTCAGCGGGTGCAGGTCGCGCAGGATCGCCACCGCCTGCGCCGCCAGCGGCACCACATGCGGCGGGCCGTCCTTCTTGTCGGCCTTGCTGCGCTTCATCACTTCGGCGGGGACGGTCAGCAGGGCGCCGTCCAGGTCAAGCCAGGCCCACTCCATGTGCCGCAGTTCACCCGGCCGCAGCAGCAGCAGGGCCGACAGCTTCAGCGCCGCGCAGGTCACGGGGTGGCCTTGGTAGGCCAGCACCGCGCGCAGCAGTTCGCCCGTGCCCTTGGGGTCAACGATGGCGGCATGGTTGCGGCTTTCCACCGGCCGCAGCGCGTCGCGCAGGTCGGGCGCCGGGTTGCGCTTGCACTGGCCCGTAGCGATGGCATAGCGGAACACCTGCCCGCAGGCGTCCTTCACCCGGTGCGCCGTCTCAATCGCGCCGCGCGCTTCCACACGCCGCAGGCAGGCCAGCAGTTCGGGGGGATCTATGTCGCCGACAAGGCGCCGGCCGATCCACGGGAAGGCGTCTTGCTCCAAGCGGATGCGCGTGCGCTCGGCATGGCCCGCGCTGACTTTCACCTCATGGATGTTCGCCAGCCACTCGCGGGCGACGAACTCGAAGGTGCCGGGGCCGGGCAGGCCGGCATCGGCCAGGGCCTGCGCTTCACGCTGCATCGCACGGTCGGCCTTCTCCACCTTCCGCGCCGCGCTGGGGTCGCCACCAGCCGCCAGCAGCTTGCGCGCCGCGTCCCGTTTGTCCCGGGCATCCCGTAACCCGGTTTCAGGGTAGGTGCCAAGGCTCAGCATCCCTTCGCGCCCGTCGCGCCAGTAGCGCAGGCGCCACCAGCCGGCGCCCGTGGGCCGGGCTTCCAGCACCAGGCCGGCGCCGTCGCTCAGCTTGCGGGCCTTGCCGCCCACCTCGGCGGCCTTCAGGGCGGCCTTGATGGTCTTGTCTGTCAGGAGGTCGGTGCCAGCCATTCCGGGTAACTCCTCCCCGGCGAACCGGGTAACTTTCAGCCCGCATAGGGCCAGATAAGGGGGTTACCCGGTATGTTACCCGGTCGGTTGCTGGGTGCAAGCGGTCTTGTCCGGCCCCATGCGGACGTGAAAAAGCCCCTAAGTCGTTGATTTACTTAGGGGCTTGATGCTTTGTGGCCCTTTGTGGAGCCTTGAATGGTGGAACCGGGGGGAATCGAACCCCCGTCCGCAAGCCATCACCGGACGGTTCTACATGCGTAGCTGTCTGATTTGAGTTTGAGGACCCCTGTCGCGCAGCAGCACGCTACCTGGATCCCGAGTCATTTGGTTTTAGGCCCGCAGCGAATGACACGCTGCAGGACGAGCCAATGTGAATAACCTCGCAGTCTTCAGGTTTGACCCCTCAGACCCAGCCCATCGGCCAACTGTTGCGAGGCTCACCGGTTTTAAGCGGCGAGGGCGTACGAAGTATCGTTCGCAGTTACTTTGTTTCCAGTGGATTTACGAGCGAACTGGTGCTCGGCATGCCCCGCGCCGACTCCGTACCTCCGTCGAAGCCTGGTCGGTCCCAGAAAGCTGATTTTAGGCCATATCCAGCAATGTCAAGAGGTCGTTCGGTTCGGTCAGCACGAGATCGGCGCCCCACTCGTGGATGGGCGTGTCGTCGCCGAGATAGCCCCAGGACGCCGCCAGCCCGCCCATGGCAGCGGCACGACTGGCACGCATGTCGCGAGGGTCGTCTCCGATGTACACGCACTGCTGCGGTGCAATGCCCAGGCGGCGCGCCGCTTCGAGCAGCGGCTGCGGGTGCGGCTTGGTGTGTGGCGTGCTGTCGCCGCCCACCAGGGCCGACGCGCGCGGCAGCAGCCCGAGCGCACGCGCCATCGGCTCCGCAAAGCGCAGCGCCTTGTTGGTGACGATGCCCCACGGCATGCGGTAACGGTCGAGCGCGTCGAGTACAGGTGCGATGGCGTCGAAGAGGGCCGTCTCCTGCAGCATCCGTTGCTCGTAGCAGCGGTGAAATTCGTCGCGCAGGGACTCGTAGGTCGGCTGATCGGGGAAGGCCTGTAATGCGGTGGCCAGCATGCCGCGTGCGCCAGATCCGGCAAAGGGGCGCAGCGCGCCGTAGGGCATGGCCAGCAGTCCGCGGGCGAGCCGCATCTCGTTGGCCACACCGGCCAGGTCGGGTGCGCTGTCGATCAGGGTGCCGTCCAGGTCGAACAGCACGGCGGCCACGCGCACCCTCACGGTGGCTTCAGCCTGGTCTGCGGCAAGCGAACAAGTAGTTCACGCTGGTGTCCCCCGACAGCCAGTAGCGCCGCGTGAGCGGGTTGTAGCCCAGGCCGCGGCTGCCCTGCAGCGCCAGGCCGCCGTCGCGGCACCAACGCGCCAGCTCGCTGGGGCGGATGAAGCGAGCGTATTCGTGCGTACCGCGCGGCAGCAGCCGCAACACGTACTCGGCGCCGACGATGGCGAAGAGGAATGACTTCGGGTTGCGGTTCAGCGTCGAGAAGAAGACCCAGCCGCCAGGTTTGGCCAGCGTGGCGCAGGCCTGCACCACCGCCGCCGGGTCGGGCACGTGCTCCAGCATCTCCATGCAGGTCACGACGTCGTAGGCGCCGGGTTGCTCTTGCGCCAAGGCTTCGGTGGCGATCTCGCGGTAGTCGAGGTTGTCCACACCGGCGTCCAGCGCATGCAGCCGGGCCACGCCCAGCGGGCGCGCAGCGAGGTCGATGCCGGTCACATGGGCAGCGCGGCGGGCCATGGCCTCGGCCAGGATGCCACCGCCGCAGCCGACGTCGAGCACGGTCTTGCCGCGCAGGCCGGCGAGTTGGTCGATCCACTCCAGGCGCAGCGGGTTGATCTGGTGCAAGGGCCGGAACTCGCTTTCCGGATCCCACCAGCGGTGGGCGAGCTCGCTGAACTTGGCCAGTTCCTGGGCGTCGACGTTTTGCATGCCGCAATGGTAACCAGTACAAACCAAAAACCCCGCCGAAGCGGGGTTTGCGACATCAGCGGCCGGCGGCCGCTGACGTTCACCTGCGGGTGCGGGTACCCACGACTTCGACTTCCACGCGGCGGTTCTTGGCACGGCCTTGGGACGTCCGGTTGTCGGCGACCGGCTGCTTCTCGCCCTTGCCTTCGGTATAGATACGGTTCTTCTCGATACCCTTGCTGACCAGGAAGTTCTTGACCGCATCGGCACGACGGATCGACAGCTTCTGGTTGTAGCCATCGGTACCCACCGCGTCGGTGTGGCCGACCGCGATGACGACTTCCAGGTTCACGGCCTTGGTCTTCTCGACCAGGTCCGACAGCTTGGCCTGCGACTCGGGCTTGAGCACGGACTTGTCGAAGTCGAAGAAGGTGTCGGTTGCGAAGGTGACCTTCTCGCTCACCGGGGCAGGAACCGGAACGGGAGCGGGAGCCGGCGCAGGAGCGGCGGCGGGCGGTGCAGCCGCAGGCGGCGGGGGCGGCGGCGGCGGGGCCACACGAGGAGCCGGTGCCGGGGCCGGCGGCGCCGGCGGCTTGATCGCGCCGTCGCAAGCCGGATCGGCGGTGGCCGGGGTCCAGCCGGCATCGCGCCAGCAGAGTTCATTGGTGCCGTTCTTCCAGACGGTACCGTCGGCAGCGCGCCAGTTGTCGTTGGACTTCGCCTGGGCGAAGGCAGCGATCGGGGCCGCGAGGGCGACTGATGCAAAGAGCACCGCCACCTTGTTCAATTTCTTCATGATTCTCCTCTCGAGGAAAGCCGCAGTGGCCTGCGAAACGTCCATAACAACAAGCGAAATTGCTGGGCAAATCCCCACAGCCGCGGGCACCTACCACCGACGGGTCATTGTGCCATAGGGCGTCGGCCGGACTGCATTTTGGGCCCTGCGACGTAACTCCCTGTCCAGGCTGTTGCGCATCCGCGACAAGACCGCCCCCCGTAGAATCAGCTCGATGATGCCGCCGCGAGTTCCGCCAGGTAGCTACTTTCACCTCCACCGCGCATGACCTCCTTCGCCAAGGAAACCCTACCCATCAGCCTCGAAGAGGAGATGCGGCGCTCGTACCTCGACTACGCCATGAGCGTGATCGTCGGTCGCGCCCTGCCCGATGCGCGTGACGGCCTCAAACCGGTGCACCGGCGCGTGCTGTACGCCATGCACGAGCTGAGCAATCACTGGAACCGGCCATACAAGAAGAGCGCCCGCATCGTCGGTGACGTGATCGGCAAGTACCACCCGCACGGCGACACCGCGGTCTACGACACCATCGTGCGCATGGCGCAGGACTTCAGCCTGCGCCACATGCTGGTCGACGGCCAGGGCAATTTCGGCAGCGTCGACGGCGACAACGCCGCCGCCATGCGCTACACCGAGATCCGGCTGTCGAAGATCGCGCACGAGATGCTCGAGGACCTCGACAAGGAAACGGTCGACTTCGCACCCAACTACGACGGTTCCGAGAAGGAACCCACGGTGCTGCCGACACGGCTGCCCAACCTGCTGGTCAACGGCTCGGCCGGTATCGCGGTGGGCATGGCCACCAACATCCCGCCGCACAACCTCAACGAGGTCGTCGACGCCTGCCTGCACCTGCTGAAGAACCCGCAGGCCACGCTCGACGAGCTGATGGAGATCATCCCGGCGCCCGACTTCCCCACCGCCGGCATCATCTACGGATTGAACGGCGTGCGCGAGGGCTACCGAACCGGCCGCGGCCGCGTCGTGATGCGCGCCAAGTGCCACTTCGAGGACATCGACCGCGGCCAGCGGCAGGCCATCATCGTCGACGAGATCCCCTACCAGGTCAACAAGAAGACGCTGCTCGAGCGCATCGCCGAACTGGTGCGCGACAAGAAGATCGAAGGCATCAGCCACATCCAGGACGAGAGCGACAAGTCCGGCATGCGCGTGGTGATCGAGCTCAAGCGCGGCGAAGTGCCCGAGGTGGTGCTGAACAACCTGTACAAGCATACGCAGCTGCAGGACACCTTCGGCATCAACATGGTGGCCTTGATCGACGGCCAGCCCAAGCTGTGCAACCTGCACCAGCTGATCGAGATCTTCCTCGAGCACCGGCGCGAGGTCGTCACCCGGCGCACGGTGTTCGAGCTGAAGAAGGCGCGCGAACGCGGCCATGTGCTCGAAGGCTTGGCGGTGGCGCTGGCCAACATCGACGAGTTCATCGAGACCATCAAGACCAGCCCCACGCCGCCGGTGGCCAAGGCGGCGCTGATGGCCAAGAGCTGGGACTCGTCGATGGTGCGCGAGATGCTGTCGCGCGCCGAGGGCAGCACCGCCGGCGGCCGCGACGCCTATCGCCCCGAAGGATTGCCCGCCAGCGTCGGCCTGCAGGCCGATGGGCTGTACCGGCTGAGCGACGAACAGGCGCAGGAAATCCTGCAGATGCGGCTGCAGCGCCTGACGGGCCTGGAGCAGGACAAGATCATCGGCGAGTACCGCGAGGTCATGGCGCAGATCGCCGACCTGCTGGACATCCTGGCCCGCCCCGATCGCGTCACCGCGATCATCGCCGCCGAACTGGCGGCGCTGCGCCAGGAGTTCGGCCAGAGCAAGGCCGGCGCACGCCGTAGCGTCATCGAACGCAACGCGCTGGAGCTCGGCACCGAGGACCTGATCACGCCGGCGGCCATGGTGGTCACGCTCAGCCACACCGGCTACATCAAGAGCCAGCCGCTGGGCGAATACCGAGCGCAGCGCCGCGGCGGCCGCGGCAAGCAGGCCACGCAGACCAAGGACGACGACTGGATCGACCAGCTCTTCATCGCCAACACGCACGACTGGATCCTGTGCTTCAGCGACCGCGGCCGCGTCTACTGGCTGAAGGTGTGGGAAGTGCCGCAAGGCTCGCGAAACTCGCGCGGGCGGCCGATCGTCAACATGTTCCCGCTGCAGGCCGGCGAGAAGGTCACCGTGGTGCTGCCGCTGACCGGCGCATTCCGAAGCTTCCCGGCCGACCACTACGTCTTCATGGCCACCGCGCTGGGCGTGGTGAAGAAGACGCCGCTGGAAGACTTCAGCAACCCGCGCAAGGCCGGCATCATTGCCGTGACGCTGGACGAAGGCGACGTGCTGATCGGCGCCGCGCTCACCGACGGTCAGCACGACGTGATGCTGTTCAGCGACGGCGGCAAGGCGGTACGCTTCGACGAGGCCGACGTCACGGCCCATGGCCGCCAGGCGCGCGGCGTCAAGGGCATGACGCTGGACGAAGGCCAGAACGTGATCGCGATGCTGGTCGCCGAAGACGAAACGCAGAGCGTGCTCGCGGCGACCGAAAACGGCTACGGCAAGCGCACCAGCATCGTCGAATACACGCGCCACGGCCGTGGCGGCAAGGGCATGATCGCCATCGTGCAGAGCGAGCGCAACGGCCGTGTCGTCGCCGCCACGCTGGTGCGCCCGGCCGACGAGATCATGCTCATCACCGACAAGGGCGTGCTCGTGCGCACCCGGGTGTCCGAGATCCGCGAGCTCGGCCGCGCCACGCAGGGCGTGACGCTGATCGCGCTGGACGACGGCACCAAGCTCTCGGGTCTGCAACGCATCGTGGAGAACGATGCGCCGGCCGAGATCGACGATGGAACCGAAGACGCCGACGGCGCTGAAACCGAGGGAAATTGATGTTCAAGGCTTTCCTGATCGCCGCTGCACTGGCAGCCACGACGCTGGCACAGGCGCAGACCGCAGCACCCAGCGCAGTCAAGAAGGAACTGGTGGCGCGCGTGCTGCAATTGCAGCAGCCGGGCATCGAAACCATGGCGCGCGCGCTGGCCGAACAGCCGGCATTGCGACTGATGCAGCAAGCCGGTGCCGCGCTGCAGCGCCTGCCGGCCGAGCGCCGCGAGGCGGTGGCGCGCGACATCGAGGCCGACCTGCGCAAGTACGCCGACGAGGCGGTACCCATCGTGCGCGAGCAGGCCGTCAGGCTGGCGCCGTCGACGATCGGCGTGCTGATCGACGAGCGTTTCACCGAAGACGAACTGAGGCAGATCATCGCCCTGCTCGAATCGCCCGTGAACCGCAAGTTCCAGAGCCTGGCGCCCGAGATGCAGCGCTCGCTCGGCGAGAAGCTCATCGGCGAGACCCGCGCGTCCGTCGAGCCCAAGTTACGCGCGCTCGAGCAGACGGTGGCCAAGCGCCTGGGCGCGACGCCGGCAGCCGCCGCGTCGGCACCGAAGAAGTAAGCGTCGCGCCGGCGGTCCATGGCCGACATCCCCGTCCCGAACCCTGAACTGCAGGCCCTGCGCCAGCAGATCGACGCCGTCGATCGCGAACTGCTGGCGCTGCTGAACCGCCGTGCCAGCCTGGCGCTGACGGTGGGCGAAATCAAGAAGCGCGAAGGCTCGGTGGTGTTCCGCCCCGAGCGCGAGGCGCAGGTCATCGACGGCCTGAAGGCCGCCAACACCGGCCCGCTGGCCGCCGACAGCGTGGCGCCGATCTGGCGCGAGATCATGTCGGCCTGCCGTTCGCTGGAGACACCCACGAGGGTGGCCTACCTGGGGCCGGCCGGCACCTTCAGCGAAGGCGCGGCGCTGGGCTACTTCGGCTCGTCGATCACGCGCGTGCCCTGCGCCAGCATCGACGAGGTCTTCCGCACCACCACGGCAGGGGCCGCCGACTTCGGCGTCGTGCCGGTGGAGAACAGCACCGAGGGCGTGGTTGCACGCTCGCTCGACCTGTTCCTGCACACCCCGTTGTTCATCATCGGCGAGACCAGCCTCTTCGTGCGCCACAACCTGCTGCGACGCAGCGACGCGCTGGAAGGCATCAGCGCCGTGGTGGCACACCCGCAGGCGTTGGCGCAGTGTCACTCCTGGCTGTCCAACCACCTGCCCAACGCCGAACGCCGGCCGGTGGCCAGCAACGCCGAAGGCGCCAGGCTGGCGGGTCTCGACCCGACACTGGCCGCCATCGCCAGCGACCGCGCGGCCAGCGAGTACGGCCTGCACGCCGTGGCACCGGCGATCCAGGACGACCCGCACAACCGCACCCGCTTCGCCATCGTCACGCATCCGCAGCGCCACCCGGTGCCGCAAGCCTCCGGCCACGACTGCACCAGTCTGGTGGTGTCGGTGACCAACCGGCCGGGCGCCGTGCATGACATGCTGGTGCCGCTGAAGACGCACGGCGTGTCGATGAGCCGCTTCGAGTCGCGTCCGGCGCGCTCCGGACAGTGGGAGTACTACTTCTACATCGACATCCAGGGCCACCCCGCACAGCCGCACGTGGCTGCGGCGCTGGCTGCGCTGCGCGAGGTGTGCGCGTTCTTCAAGGTGCTCGGCACCTACCCGATCGACGTGCACTGAGCATGTTCAACCAGCTCGGTCTCATCGGCTGCGGCCTCATGGGCGGTTCGTTCGCGCTGGCGCTCAAGCGCGCGGGGCTGGTCAAGCGGGTCGTCGGCTACAGCAAGTCGCCCTCCACCACCGACCTTGCGAAGAAGCTCGGTGTCATCGACGTCGCGGCCGAATCGGCGCTGCTCGCCGTGGCGGGCGCCGACATCGTTCTGATCGCCGTGCCGGTGGCGGCCACCGAGACCACCTTCAAGGCCATACGCCACCTGGTGGAGCCCGGCGTGCTGTTCATGGACGTGGGCAGCACCAAGCGCGACGTCGTCGACGCGGCGCGGCGGGTGCTGCGCGAGCGCATTGCCTCCTTCGTGCCGGCGCACCCGATCGCCGGCAAGGAGGTATCGGGCATCCAGAACGCCGACGCCGGTCTGTTCAGCGGCCGCCAGGTGATCCTGACGCCGCTGGCGCAAACGGCGCCCGCTCTCGTGCAGAAGGCCACCGACGCCTGGAGCGCCATCGGCGCGCAGGTGCTCAAGATGACGCCAGAGAACCACGACGCGGCCTTCGCTGCCGTGAGCCATCTGCCGCACTTGCTGGCCTTCGCTTACTTCAGCGCCGTCGTCAACCAGCCGGCAGGCAAGGACTTCCTGTCACTGGCCGGGCCGGGCTTCCGCGACTTCACGCGCATCGCGGCCAGCAGCCCCGAGACCTGGCGCGACATCCTGGTCGCCAACCGCGAGGAAGTGCTCAAGCAGTCGCAGCGCTTTCGCCATGCGCTCGACGCCTTCGAGCGCGCCGTGCGCGAAGGCAATGGCGCCGCCTTGGAAGACCTGATCCGCGGACCTGCCGCCGGCCGTGCCAGCTGGCAGATGGGCGCGCTGCGCATCCCTGGCTCGGGCAAGCCCTGAATGGCGGCCCCCGCCCCGTCCCTGCCGGTGGGGCACGACCCGCTGCCAGACTGAACGCCATCGATTGCCCGCCCATGTTCGACATCCCCTATCTCGACCTGCCGCCGCTACGCCGCGCCGCAGGCACGGTCCGGCTGCCGGGCAGCAAGAGCATTTCCAACCGCGTGCTGCTGCTCGCCGGCCTGGCCCAGGGCACGACGGCGGTGCACGACCTGCTCGACTCGGACGACACGCGCGTCATGCTGGATGCGCTGGTCGCGCTGGGTTGCGGGCTGCGCCGTGACGACGGCGCGCTGTACGTCACCGGCCTGGGCGGCCGCTTGGCGGTGCATGAGGCGCAGCTCTTCCTGGGCAACGCAGGCACCGCGATGCGGCCACTGGCCGCCGCGCTGGCCGTGCTGGCGGCCACTCAAGGTGGACGCTTCGAGCTCAGCGGCGTGGCGCGCATGCACGAGCGGCCGATCCGGGACCTGGTCGACGCGCTGCGGCCGCTCGGCTGCACGATCGAAGACCTCGGCACGCCGGGTTATCCGCCGCTGCGCATCAGCGGCACGGCGGGCGCTCGCCTGGCGACGACGACTCCGATCCGCGTGCGCGGCGACGTCTCGAGCCAATTCCTGACCGCCTTGTTGCTGGCCCTGCCGCTGGTGGCGGACCGGGACGCCATCGTGATCGAGGTCGAGGGCGAGCTCATCTCGCAGCCCTACATCGAGATCACGCTGGCGCTGCTGGCGCGCTTCGGCATCGCGGTGGAACGCGAGGGCTGGCAGCGTTTCACGGTGCCGCGGGGCAGTTGCTACCGCACGCCGGGTGCCATCCATGTCGAAGGTGATGCCTCTTCGGCTTCGTATTTCGTCGCCCTCGGCGCCGTCGCCGCCACGGCAGATGCGCCGATCCGCATCGAAGGTGTCGGCAGCGACTCGATCCAGGGCGACATCCGTTTCGTCGACGCGGCGCAGGCCATGGGCGCGCAGCTCAGCAGCGGCCCCGGCTGGCTGCAGGTGCAACGCGGCCGCTGGCCGCTGGCCGGCATCACGCTGGACTGCAAGCACATCCCCGACGCCGCCATGACGCTGGCCGTGATGGCGCTCTATGCCGACACGCCGACACGTCTGACCGGGATCGCCAGCTGGCGCGTCAAGGAAACCGACCGCATCTCCGCCATGGCCGCGGAGTTGCGCAAGGTCGGCGCGGCCGTCGTCGAAGGCGACGACTTCATCGAAGTCTGGCCCCCGACGAAGTGGCTGCCGGCGGTGATCCGCACCTACGACGACCACCGCATGGCGATGTGCCTGGCACTGGCCGCGTTCAATCCGCTCGCCGGCGGCCACGTGCCGCTGCGCATCGTCGACCCGCGCTGCGTGGCCAAGACCTTCCCGGATTATTTCGAGACGCTGTTCAGCGTCGCGACGGCAGCGCCCGAGGACGTGCCGGTGATCACCATCGACGGCCCCACCGCGTCCGGCAAAGGGACGCTCGCCGCGGCGCTGGCTGCCGCGCTGGGCTGGCACCTGCTCGACTCCGGCGCGCTGTACCGCGCCGCCGGCCTGGCGGCGTCGTGGGACGGCGTCTCGCCCGACGACGAGGCCGCCGTGGCGCGCCTGGCCGGCCAGCTGGACCTGCGCTTCGAAGGCGGCCGCACGTGGCTGCGCGGGCGCGACATCACTGAAGAACTGCGGCTCGAATCGACCGGCCTGCTCGCCTCGCGCGTGTCGGCGCACCCGGGCGTGCGACGCGCCTTGCGCGACGCGCAACTCGCCTTGCGCCGTGTGCCGGGGCTGGTGGCCGACGGACGCGACATGGGTACCGTGGTCTTTCCGGACGCCGCGCTCAAGGTGTTTCTCACCGCAAGCCCTGCCGAACGCGCCGATCGGCGCCATAAGCAGTTGATTTCAAAAGGAATTTCGGCTAGCATTGCAGACCTTCGCGCAGACCTCGAGGCACGCGACGCACGCGACAAGAGCCGCAGCGTCGCCCCCTTGGAGCCCGCCGAAGACGCGCAGTTGCTCGACAACTCGCACCTGAGCATCGAAGAGTCGGTGCAGCGGGTGTTGGGTTGGTGGCAGCAGCGCGGGCCGTTCCCGGCGTAGCTGTCCAGCTGCACCGGGGCGGTTCACAGGCGTCCATCGCGCTCCTACCAGTGGCCGGCAGGCCCCCGGCGCGACGGATTTTTTCAACATCCACCGGCGGCACCCGCCGCATGCATCGCCCGGCTCTGCACTCCACTCCTCCGGGCTCCAGGAAACCCATGTCTGTCCAAACTACCGTCACCACCACCGGTGGCAGCGATTCCTTCGCCGCACTGTTTGAAGAATCCCTGAAGAGCAACGACATGCGCGTCGGCGAGGTCATCTCCGCCGAAGTCGTGCGCATCGAGTTCAACCACGTCGTCGTCAACGCCGGGCTCAAGAGCGAGTCCTACGTGGCCATCGAAGAATTCAAGAACGACCAGGGCGAGCTCGAGGTCCAGGTCGGCGATTTCGTCTCGGTGGCCATCGACGCCGTCGAGAACGGCTACGGCGACACCATCCTGTCGCGCGACAAGGCCAAGCGACTGGCGTCGTGGATGTCGCTGGAGAACTCGCTCGAATCGGGCGAATTCGTCACCGGCACCGTCAACGGCAAGGTCAAGGGCGGCCTCACGGTGCTGGTCAAC
>JAUXVE010000048.1 GCA_030680415.1 Rubrivivax sp. | reverse complement strand
CCTGGCCGCCGCCGGGCGCGCGCCGTCGGTGGGCGGCAGCGGCTCGGCGCAGGCCAGCCGCAGCGACGGCCGTGCGACCAGCGAGCAGTACCGGCTCGGCGTCGACGCCAGCTGGGAGGCCGACCTGTGAGGTGGCGCCGCTGCCGGCGTGCGCGCCGCCGAGGCCGGCGCGGTGGCCAGCGCGGCGACGCTGGGGGCCACGCGCGTGGCCATCGCCGCCGAGGTGGCGCTGAACCTGCTGCAGTTGCGCGGCACCCAGGCACGGCTGGCGATCGCCCGCGACAGCCTGGCCAGCCAGCGCCAGACGCTGCAGATCGTGCAGTGGCGCGCCGAGGCCGGGCTGGTGACGCAACTCGACGTCGAGCAGGCGCGCACCGCCGTCGAGCAGACACGGGCGCAGATCCCGGCGCTGGAAGCAAGTGCCGCGCAGGCCATGAACGCGCTGGCGGTGCTGACCGGGCGGGTGCCCGGCGCGCTGGGCGCCGAACTCGCTGCGGCGACGCCGGCGCGCGCGCCGAACACGCCGCCGGACCTGGCGCTGGCGCTGCCGGCCGAGGTGCTGCGCCAGCGCCCCGACGTGCACGCCGCCGAGCAGCAACTGCTCGCCGCCGCGTCACGCGTCGAGCAGGCCGACGCCCAGCGGCTGCCCCGCCTGTCGCTCGGCGGCTCGATCGGGCTGAACGCAATCAGCCTCGGCGCGCTGGGCAGCGGTGCCGGTGTCGCGTCGCTGCTGGCCAGCGTCAGCGTGCCGCTGTTCGACGGCGGCCGCCTGCAGGCCCAGGTGCGGTCGCAGGAGGCGACGCGCGACGAGGCCGAGGCGAACTACCGCGCCACACTGCTGGCGGCGCTGCAGGAGGTCGAGGACGTGCTGGTCTCCCTGCGCAGCACGCGCGAGCAGCTCGCCGCGCAGCAGGCCGCCGCGGCGTCGGCGCGCAGCGCCGCGACGCTGGCCGAGCAGCGCTACCGCAGCGGCCTGGTCGACTTCCAGAGCGTGCTGCAGACGCAGCGCACGCTGCTGTCGGCCGAAGACGGTGTCGCCACCACCGCCACCCTGCTGGCGACCCAGCACGTGCGCCTGTACAAGGCCCTGGGCGGCGGCTGGACTCCTGAAACCGACGCCGAGACACCGCCATGAGCACCGCCCGGCCGCCCGCAGGGGCTGGCACCGCAGTGCGCAGCACGAAGGAACTCCAGTGAACACCCCCGACCCCGCACTCGACGCCCTGCTCGGCCCGGCCGGCGCCCCCCGCCCCTGGTGGCGCCGCCGCACGCTGTGGGCCGGGCTGGCCTTGCTCGTGGTGGCGGCCGCCGGCACCTGGTTCTGGCTCGGCCAGCGCAAGGCCGCGGCAGCGCCGCAGTACCAGACGCAGGCCGCCACACGCGGCGCGCTGACCGTCACCGTCACCGCCAGCGGCACCCTGCAGCCGACGACGCAAGTGGCGATCGGCAGCGAACTCTCGGGCACCGTGACGCGTGTGTCGGTCGACGTCAACGACCGCGTGAAGAAGGGCCAGGTGCTGGTGGAACTCGACGACGCGCGGCTGCGCGACCAGGTCACCGGATCGCGCGCCGCGCTGGCCGCGGCCGAGGCCGCGCTGGCCCAGGCACGCGCCACCGCGACGGAAACGCGCGACACGCTCGCCCGCTTGCGCGACGTGCACCAGCGCAGCGGCGGCCAGGTGCCGTCGGGGGCCGAGATGGCGGCCGCCGAGGCGGCGTTCGCGCGCGGTGAGGCCAACGTCGCCAGCGCGCAGGCCAATGTCGCGCAGGCCCGGGCCACGCTGAGCAGCAACGAGACCAACCTGGGCAAGTCGGCGATCCGCTCGCCGATCGACGGCGTCGTGCTGTCGCGCGCGGTCGAGCCGGGCAACGCGGTGGCGGCGTCACTGCAGGCGGTGACGCTGTTCACGCTGGCCGAAGACCTGACGAAGATGAAGCTGCAGGTCAACGTCGACGAGGCCGACGTCGGCCAGGTCAGCAACGGACAGCCCGCCACCTTCACCGTCAGCGCCTACCCGACGCGGCGCTACCCGGCGCGCATCGTGCGCGTCGGCTACGGCTCGACGACCAAGGACAACGTCGTCACCTACCTCGCCGACCTCAGCGTCAACAACGACGACCTGACGCTGCGCCCGGGCATGACGGCCACGGCGACGATCACCACCGTCGAACACGCCGACGTGCTGCTGGTGCCCAACGCGGCGCTGCGCTACACGCCGGCCACGTCCGAAACCGCGGCGCCCAAGGCCAACAGCAGCATCGTCTCGAGCATGATGCCGCGCCCGCCCAGGAGCGGCGGCACGCGCAGTGCCGGCACCGACACCTCGCAGGTGCGCCAGGTCTGGGTGCTCGACGGCGGCCAGCCGCGCGCGGTGCCGGTGACGCCGGGCGTCAGCGACGGCCGCATGACCGAGGTGACGAGCGAGCAGCTGCAGCCCGGCATGGCGGTGATCGTCGGGCAGACCGCGGGCGGCGCGAAGTGACCGAGCCCGACACCGTCGCGCCGACGCCGCTGATCCGCTTGCGCGGCGTGACCCGCGTCTACGGCCAGGGTTCGGCCGAGGTGCAGGCGCTGCGCGGCGTCGACCTCGACATCGACGCCGGCGAGTTCGTCGCCATCATGGGGCCCAGCGGCTCGGGCAAGTCGACGGCGATGAACATCATCGGCTGCCTGGACACGCCCAGCGCCGGCGCCTACCTGTTCCGCGGCGTGGCCGTGCACCGGCTCGACCGCGACCAGCGCGCGCTGCTGCGGCGTGCGCACCTGGGCTTCGTGTTCCAGGGCTTCAACCTGCTGCCGCGCACCAGCGCACAGGAAAACGTCGAACTGCCGCTGCTGTACCGCGGCTTGCCGGCCGCGGCGCGGCACAAGGCCGCGCGCGAGGCGCTGGCCGCGGTGGGCCTGGACGGCCGCGAGAAGCACACGCCGGCCGAGCTGTCCGGCGGCCAGCAGCAGCGCGTGGCGATCGCGCGCGCGCTGGTCACGAACCCGACGGTACTGCTCGCCGACGAGCCCACCGGCAACCTCGACACCCAGCGCGGGCGCGAGATCATGGAATTGCTCGCCGGCCTGAACCGCGACCGCGGCATCACGGTGCTGATGGTCACGCACGAGCCCGAGATGGCGGCCTACGCGCACCGGGTCGTGCACTTCGTCGACGGCCTGATCGACAGCGACCGCGCGCAGGTTTCGGCCGCGGTGCCGGCTGCTGTGGAGACAGCCTGATGTGGCTGAACACGCTGGGCCTGGCGCTGCGCGAGATCCGCCGCAACCTGCTGCGCTCGTTCCTGACCATCCTGGGCATCGTCATCGGCGTCGCCGCGGTGATCACGATGGTGACCATCGGACAGGGGGCGACGCAGGCCGTCTCGGACCAGATCACCAGCCTGGGCACCAACCTGCTGATGGTGCGCCCGGGCCAGCGCATGGGGCCGGGGCGCGACGCCGCAGGCTCGCCGCCCTTCCGCCAGGCCGACGGCGACGCCATCGCGGCCCAGGTCGCCGGCGTGCGGGCCGTGGCGCCGCAGGCCTCGACCGGCGCCGTGGCGGTGTACGGTGCGCGCAACTGGTCGACCGTGGTCTACGGCAGCACCAACGCGTACTTCGAAACCAACAACTGGACGCTGGCCGAGGGCCGGGTGTTCGAGGACGCCGAGGCGCGCGCCGGTGCCGCCGTCTGCGTCATCGGCGCCACCGTGCGGCGCGAGCTCTTCGGCGGCGAGGAGCCGGTGGGCGCGCGGCTGCGGCTGCGCAACATCAGCTGCGAGGTCATCGGGCTGCTGCGCAGCAAGGGCCAGGGCGGGATCGGCCAGGATCAGGACGACGTCGTCGTGATGCCGATCGCCGCGGTGCAGCGGCGGCTCACCGGCAACCTCAACGTCGGCACGCTGCTGGTGTCGATGGAGGAGAACGCCGACGCCGAGCGCGTGAAGGCCGACCTGACGCGGCTGCTGCGCGAGCGGCGCAAGCTCGCCGAGAGCGACGAGAGCAACTTCAACGTGCTCGACACCAAGCAACTGGCCGAAACGCTGTCGAGCACGACGCAGGTGATGACGATGCTGCTCGGCGCGGTGGCCGCGGTCAGCCTGCTGGTGGGCGGCATCGGCATCATGAACATCATGCTCGTCAGCGTCACCGAGCGCACGCGCGAGATCGGTATCCGGCTGGCCATCGGCGCGCTCGGGCACGAGGTGCTGCTGCAATTCCTGATCGAGGCCGTGGTGCTGGCCGCTTTGGGCGGTCTGATCGGCATCGTCATCGCCACCGCGGCCTCGATCGCGCTGACCGGCATGATGGGCGTGCCCTACGTCTTCGACGCCGGCATCAACGTGCTGTCCTTCGCCTTTGCGGCCTTCATCGGCATCGTCTTCGGCTACTTCCCGGCGCGCCGCGCGGCGCGGCTCGACCCGATCGAGGCACTGCGACACGAGTGAGCGCCCAGCACGAGCGGAAGGCGAGCGCCCGGCCTGCGCAGTCGAAGCATCCCTTGACATGGCTCAAGCGTGCAGCACCCGCAAGCCGGCGGGCCGCACTTGTGCCGGCCGGGCCGACAGGCTACGCTGCCCGCACCCTCACACCGACATCGCCGCGCCTCGGATTTCCAGGGGCCGCGGCCAGGAGAACCCTCATGCCAAGCCCACTTCCAGGCAGCCCGGCGGGCCCTGCCTTCATCCGTACGCTCGCCCTCGTCGGCGCTGCCGCCGCCGGCAGGACCTGCCTGGCCGAGGCCCTGCTGGCCCGCTCCGGTGCCATCGCCACGCCGGGCACGCTGGAGCGCGGCAGCACGGTCAGCGACCACGACCCGCTGGAACGCCGCATGCAGCACTCGCTGAACGCGACCGTGATGCACATGCACCACGCCGACACGCGCATCCATTTCATCGACACCCCCGGCGGCCCCGATTTCCTGGGCCAGAGCCTGCCCGCGCTGGAGGCGGTGGAGACGGCGGCGGTGGTCATCAACGCCGCCGTCGGCATCGAGCCGATGACGCTGCGCATGATGGACTACGCGGCCGCGCGTCACCTCGACCGCCTGATCATCGTCAACAAGATCGACGCTCCCGGCGTCGACCTGGCTGCGCTGCTGGCGCAGATCCAGGACACCTTCGGCCGCGAATGCCTGGCCGTGAACCTGCCCGACGCCGGCGCCACGCGCGTCGTCGACTGCTTCTTCAACCGCGAAGGTCACAGCGATTTCGGATCGGTGGACACCGCGCACCGCGCGTTGGTCGAACAGGTGGTCGACGTCGACGAGGCCTGGCTCGACCGCTACCTCAACGACGGCGATGTCGACGCCGGCGAACTGCACGCGCCGCTGGAGCAGGCGCTGCGCGAAGGGCACCTGATCCCGGTGTGCTTCGTCTCGGCCAAGAGCGGCGCCGGGGTGGCCGAACTCCTGGACATCATCGTCAAGCTGCTGCCCAACCCGACCGAGTCCAACCCGCCCGACTTCCTGAACGGCGAAGGCGAGGCCGCGGTGCCCATGCTGGCCGATCCCGACCCGGGCAAGCACGTGCTGGCGCATGTGTTCAAGGTCACGGTCGATCCCTACGTGGGCCGCATGGGCATCTTCCGCGTCTACCAGGGCACGGTCACCAAGGACAGCCAGCTCTACATCGGCGACAGCCGCAAGCCCTTCAAGGTCGGGCGTCTGTTCATGCTGCAGGGCAAGGACACGGTGGAAGTGGCCAGTGCGCTGCCGGGCGACATCGTGGCCGTGGCCAAGGTCGACGACATCCATTTCGACGCCGTGCTGCACGACGCTGCCGACGACGACCACATCCACCTCAAGCCGCTGGACTTCCCCAAACCCGTGCACGGCCTGGCGATCGAGCCCAAGCGCCACGGCGACGAACAGCGGATGTGGGAGATCCTGACCAAGCTCGTCGACGAAGACCCCTGCCTGAAGGTGGAACACGCCGCAGCCACCAACGAGACCATCGTCTACGGCCTGGGCGAGCTGCACCTGCGCGTGTTGCTGGACCGGCTGCGCGAGGTCTACAAGTTCGAGGTCAACACGCGGCCGCCGCGCATCGCCTACCGCGAGACCGTCACCGCACCGGCCGAGGGCCACCACCGGCACAAGAAGCAGACCGGCGGCGCCGGGCAGTTCGGCGAGGTCTTCCTGCGCATCGAGCCGCTGCCGCGCGGCACGGGCTTCGAGTTCCTCGACCAGGTCAAGGGCGGCACCATCCCGAACCAGTTCATCCCCGCCGTCGAGAAGGGCGTGCGCGAGGTGCTGGCCGGCGGCGCTATCGCCGGCTGCCCGGTGGTCGACGTGCGCGTGACGGTCTACGACGGCAAGCACCACAGCGTGGACAGCAAGGAGATCGCCTTCGTCACCGCCGGCAAGAAAGCCTTCATGGCGGCCATCCGCGAAGCGCGGCCGATCGTGCTCGAGCCCATCGTGCACATCGAGATCACGGCGCCGGACAACACGATGGGCGACATCGCCGGCGACCTGGCGTCGCGCCGCGGTGTCGTCAACGGCACCACCAACGGCGCGCCCGGCACGATGATCGTGCGCGGGCTGGCGCCGCTGTCGGAACTGTCCGGCTACCAGCTGCGGTTGAACGCGCTCACCAGCGGCCAGGGGCGCTACACCGTCGATCTGTCGCATTACGACGCAGTGCCACCGACGGTGCAGCAGCAGCTGGTGAGCCAGTTCCAGGTCAAGGACGAGGATTAGACCCGGGCGCAGCGGGGACTCGCGGCCACAGCCACAATCGCTGCTGTCGAGAGGGGAGTAGCCAGCAGCGCAAGCTGCCGCGGATCCCCGTCAATACGGTGGCAGGCCGCAGCCTGCCACCCGGGCCCGCAGGGAGCGCCACACGCTTCCCGCAAGACCTTTCGGCGCGACCTCAACCCCTTTTACGGGAGTGTCCGTGGACACCATCGCGCCGGCCTGGTTGTGGGCCTTTTTCGTCGTGGCCGTGATCGCGGCCCTGTTCATCGACTTCGTCGTGCTCAAGAAGCAGGGCGCACACAGCGTCGGCGTCAGGGAGGCGCTGAACTGGTCGCTGGCATGGGTGGCGCTGAGCCTGGCCTTCAACGGCCTGTTCTGGTGGGCCGTCGTTCAGGATCACGGCGTTGCCGTCGCCAACACGCGCAGCATGGAGTTCCTCACCGGCTACCTCATCGAGAAGAGCCTGGCGGTGGACAACATCTTCATCTTCCTGATGATCTTCAGCTATTTCGCGGTGCCGCCGGCGTACCAGAAGCGGGTGCTGATGATCGGCATCATCGGCGCCATCGTGCTGCGCACCGTGATGATCCTCCTGGGCTCGTGGCTGGTGTCGGAGTTCCACTGGGTGCTGTACCTGTTCGGCGCCTTCCTGCTGCTCACGGGCATCAAGATGTGGTGGGCCGCCGGCCAGCAGCCGGACATGGAAAGCAACCCGGCGCTGAAACTGCTGCGCCGTCTGCTGCCGGTGAGCCGGCATCTCGACGGCGAGCGCTTCTTCACGGTGCACAACGGCGCCAGGATCGCCACGCCGCTGTTGCTGGTGGTGGCGCTGGTGGGCGTGACCGACGTCATCTTCGCGGTCGATTCGATCCCGGCCATCTTCGCCATCACCACCGACCCCTTCATCGTGCTCACGAGCAACATCTTCGCCATCCTCGGTCTGCGCGCGATGTACTTCCTGCTCGCCGCGGTGGCGGTCAAGTTCCACCTGCTGAGCTATGGGCTGGCGGTGGTCCTGGTCTTCATCGGCAGCAAGATGCTGCTGGCGGACGTGATCAAGATTCCGGTGCTGGTGTCGCTGGGCACGGTGGTGGCAATCCTGGCTGTCACCATGTTGTGGAGCGTGAAGACGGCCCCGCGTCTACCGGCGACCGAACGCCCGGCCGCACCCGGATGACCGAAGCGTCGTCGCAGCGGCCGCACCGTCGAGGGCTACTTCGGCGCCGTAGACTTGCGCGCCGCCTCGGCGCGCCAGGCCTCCAGTTGCTTGAGCCAATCGGTCCAGTCCTGCGGCCCCTGGTCGAAACGCTTCTTCAGGCTGCCGAGCACGTTGCCCCAGGCGCGATCGAAGTAGGTGTAGGCCTGGTCCCACTGCCCGCCGTCACCCCAGCCGGTGTGGTGCAGGGTGACGCGCGTGGTCCTGTCGTCCACCGGTGCGAAGCGCACCATGACGAAGGTGCGCTGGGCGCGCGCCTCGGGCAGGTGCGGCGGCGCATTCCAGTCGAAGGAGATCATCTTCTTCGGCTGCAACGCCAGGAAGCGCATGTCGTCGGCGCCCTTGGCGCCGGCCGGCGCGCCAGGGTCCATGTGGATGTGGAAGGCGCCGCCGACGCGCGGCTCGATCCTCGCGTCGGGCGCGAAGAAGCCGACGATGCCTTCGCGCGTGGTCCAGGCGTCCCAGGCCTCATCGAGCGTGGCGTTGACGACCACCTCCTTGTCGATGGCGCGTTCGCCGGCATGCGCTGCACCCAGGCTGGCGGCGAGCGCCAGGCCGAGCACAGCGCGTGAACGAAGTGGGTCCATGGCGGCTCCAGCGCAGCGGGTGTGATGTCGGGCTTGCTCAGCGGACGGCCAGCGGCCGCTTGCGGCGCGGCGGCGGGAACAGTCGGTCGAGCTGTGCCAGCTCGGCAGCGCTCAAGCGCAGTTCCAGCGACGCCCAGTTGTGGCGCAGGTGCAAGGCATGCGACGACTTGGGGACGGCCATCACGCCGCGCTGCCGCAGCACCCAGGCCAGCGCCACCTGCGCCGGCGTGGCGCGGTGGCTCTCGGCCACGGCGCGCAGCGACGGGTGGTCGACGAGCGCGCCCTGGTCGACCGGGCTGTAGGCCATGAGCGGCATCTGGTGCAGCTGCTGCCAGGGCAGGAGGTCGAACTCGATCCCGCGCTCGCTGAGCGAGTAGTAGACCTGGTTGGCCGCGCAACCCTTGCCGCCGGGCAGGGCGGCCAATTCACGCAGGTCGTCGACGTCGAAATTGCTCACCCCCCATTGCCGGATCCAGCCCCGGCGTTGCAGCTGCTCGAAGCCGCGCACCGTTTCGGCCAGGGGCACGCCGCCGCGCCAGTGCAGCAGGTACAGGTCGACGCAGTCGAGCTGCAGCCGGCGCAGGCTGCTTTCGCAGGCCGCCAGCATGCCATCGGTGCCGGCGTGCTGCGGCAGCACCTTGGAGACCACGAACAGTTCGTCGCGCGCGACGCCATCGCGCAGGGCCTCGGCCAGCGCCGTGCCGAGCACGGCCTCGGCGCCGCCGTCGCCGTACATCTCGGCGGTGTCGACGACGCGGTAGCCGATGTCCAGCGCCAGCCGCAGCGCGCGCACTTCGGCAGCGCGGTGCGCGGTCTCTTCCCCCATGCGCCAAGTGCCCAGACCGAGTGGCGGGCGCTCCTCGCCGCTGGGGAAGGTGACGTTCGGCAGCGGTGCGGATCGTGCATCCATGCACGCATGCTAGACCCTGCAGGCGGCAGCGCGTTGGCGTGGGCAAGGGCGCTTTATCATTGCAGGTCATGCACGCCGGCCCCCCCGACCTCGCCCAGGTACGCCTGGACAACGCGCTGGCCCTGTTCGAAGAGTTCGTGCGCCAGACCGCGCGCCACGCCGATGCCGCCACGCTGCGCGGCCTGGAGCGGCGCTTCGCCGAGCGGCTGCAGATCCAGCCCAGCTACTGGAGCCAGATCAAGGGCCGTTCGCGGCAGATCGGCGAGCGGCTGGCGCGGCAGTTCGAGCATCTCAGCCACAAGCCGCGCGGCTGGATGGACGTGCCGCATGCACCGTCCACAAGCGCGCCCGGCGTGGCCGCCGCGGGCGAGACTGCGGCGGGCCGCGCGGCAGGCGCGTCCACCGTGGCCGGCGACGAGTTGGCGCCGCAGGACGACGACGAGCGTTTCATCGTCGGCCTCGTGCTCACCTACTACCGTCGCCACCCGCAGCGCGCGCGCACGCGCTTGCTCGACCTGCTGGGCGAGGTGCTGACGCCGCCGGCCGCTGCGGCAGCGCCGACGGCGGGCGCGGCGCAGCCATCGGCGCGGACGTCGGCGCGGCCACCGTCTTCGCCACCCGGCACCCCGCCGGTGCCGCGCGCCGAAGACCCGCACACGCTGTGGCTACGCACGCAGACCGGCGTGGCGCCGCTCAAGCGCGGCCGCTGAGCTGCCGCCCACGGCGGCCGCGCCGAAGGTTCATCCCTCATCTTGGGGATGACCCTGAGGTCAAGACCCCTTGCGCATTGATAACGTCATGTTTATCATTTGCGCAAGCGTGCAGAACCTGAGAAGTTTCGCCAGGCGCTGCATACCGATCAACCCACCCGGACCGCCATGTTCCTGTTCATGCCCATTGCCGAACTGCTCACCTGCCGCCTGGCGGCAGCAGTTGCCGTCGGTGGCCTGAACGTGACGGGTGTGTTCGTCGAAGGTGCCCCGCCCGGGGCAGGAGTGCGCTGAAAGTCTCGCCCGCGAGACACACGCCGCTCCAGGCCCGGGTTGCACCAGCGACCCGGGCCTTTTGCATTTCTGGCCTCTGCCACGATAGGAGACCCCGATGAAGTTGTCCCTGAAGAAGCTGAAGCCGCGCAACCCGCTGGTGGCCCCGAGCCTGCGGCGCAAGGCCGGCAGCCATCGCCCCAGTGGCGGCGCGAGCCGCCAGCAGGCCGGGGCCGCGCTGCGACGCGAAGTCGAACGCCTGCGACCGAGCCCCTAGATCCACCCACGGGAACCCCGCCACGACCGCGGCAAGGGCACCCACCGGAGACCGTCATGATGAGAGATCTTCCCTACGTTGATGCCCTGCCCGAGGACCGCCGTGCGCGCCACCTCGTGGCCGCCGCGCTGCGCGCCGCCAGCCGTGCCCTCGACCGCCTGGCCTTGCGCCTGGCCCACGTCGAGAGGCGCGAACAGGCCGAGCCGCTGCTCGAGTTCTATGCCGAAGCCGGCGCCCCCGAAGGCGCGCTGTACGTCGACGGCCGGCTGGTCGGCGTCGTCACCGGCGTGAGACGGCTGTGATCGCGCCGGCCGTGCCGGGTCTCCCGCGACGCCTTCGCGTCGCGGGAGTGACAGCCGCGCCGGCCACGGCCACGCATGCTCACGCCCTTCGCTTCAGCCGCAACCCGCAATGACCCTGGACGCCGGACAACGCCTGCTCATCGACCGCAACGACCTGCATCGCACGCAGATGGCGCCCGACCCGGACAGCCCGGCGCAGCGGCCGTTGCAGCCGGGCCAGGCGCGGCTGGCCATCGAACATTTCGCGCTCACCGCCAACAACATCACCTATGCCGCCTTCGGCGACGCGATGAAGTACTGGCACTTCTTCCCGGCCCCCGACGCCGCTTGGGGCTGCCTGCCGGCGTGGGGTTTCGCGGTGGTGGCCGAATCGAGCGCCGAGGGCGTGGACGTGGGGCGCCGCTATTGGGGCTACTTCCCGGCCGGCACGCACCTGGTCGTGCATCCCGCGCGGGTCGGCAACGCGGGTTTCGTCGACGCCGCCGCGCATCGGCAGGAACTGGCCGCCGTTTACAACCAGTACAGCGCCTGCGACGGCGACCCGACCTGGCAGCCCCATACCGAAGGCCTGCAGGCCGTGCTGCTGCCGCTGTTCACGACGTCCTTCCTGATCGACGATTTCCTGGCCGACAACGGCTTCTTCGGCGCGCGGCAGTTGCTGCTGTCCAGCGCGTCCAGCAAGACCGCCTACGGCACCGCCTTCTGCCTGGCACGACGCCGCGGCTCGCCTGGCATGCCTGTGGTGATCGGCCTCACCTCGGCAGGCCAGCTGGACTTCACGCGCTCGCTCGCTTGCTACGACAGCGTGCGCCGCTACGACGAAGTGTCGGACCTCGACCCCGAGCTACCCACGGTCTACGTCGACTTCGCCGGCAATGCCGCATTGCGGCGCGCCGTGCACCAGCACTTCGGCGCTGCGCTGGTCTACAGCAGCTCGATCGGCGGCACGCATTGGTCCGAACTCGGCGCCACCGGTGGCCTGCCCGGGCCACGCCCGGTGCTGTTCTTCGCCCCGGCGCAGATCAAGAAACGCAGCGCGCCGCCGCCTGAAGGATGGGGCCGCGACGCCCTGCAGCAGCGGCTGGGGGCGGCCTGGGCAGCGTTCATGGCCCGCGTCAGTCGCGCCGACGACCCTTGGCTGCACATCGTCGACAAGCGCGGTGCGCCAGCACTGCAGGCGGCCTATGGTGCGCTGCTCGACGGCCGCGCCGACGCACGCACCGGCCTGATGCTGACGCTGCGGGCTCAAGACTGAGCCCGGCGCGGCCGATACCCGTTGACGAGACGGGTCCCGAGTTCCCCCATGCCAGCCCCCCACGAGTTCATCGCCCACCCACCGCACGACTTGGCGGCGTGGGTGGCGCTGTTCGATCCGGCCAGCCTGCCGGTGCTGGCGAGCACGGCATTGGCGCTTGAAGAACTGCGTCCGGTGGAAGATTCGGTGGATGCGCACCTGCTGGCCGAAACGATCACCAGCGATCCGCTGATGACGCTCAAGCTGCTGTCGCACGTGGCGCGGCTGCGTCAGGGCCGCGGCGGCAGCGACACCGAAACCGTAACCGAGGCGCTGGTGATGCTGGGCATCCCGCCCTTCTTTCGTGGCTTCGGCCCGCAGACGGCGGCCGAAGAGCTGCTGGCCGAGCTGCCGCTGGCGCTGGCGGGCTTTCACGACGTGCTGCGCCGCTCGCACCGCGCGGCGCGCTTTGCCATCGCTTTCGCCGTGCACCGCATGGACCCCGATGCCAGGGTGATCCACGAGGCTGCGCTGCTGCACGGCTTTGCCGAGTTGCTGCTGTGGCTGCACGCGCCGTCACTGGCCCTGGAGATCGCGCACCGCCAGCAGGCCGACCCGACCCTGCGCTCGGCCACCGCGCAGCGCAAATGCCTGCACATCGAACTGGCGGAGCTGCAACACGCGTTGATGACGGCCTGGCACTTGCCGGCGACGCTGGTGCACATCACCGGCGAAAGTGCGCGCGGTGAGACGCGCCAGCAAAGCAACGTAAGGCTGGCGATCCGGGTCGCGCGGCACAGTGCGCAGGACTGGGGCAACCCGGGGTTGCCCGATGACGTGGCCGACATCGGTCAATTGCTGCAGCTCGGGCCCGAGCCGACGATGCGCCTGCTGCGCGAAATCGACGACGACTGAGCAACGCTCGGCACCAGGGGTTGCGGGCGCCGCTACGGCGGCACCCAGGGTCAAGCCAACGACAGGATGCCCAGCAGCCCCGCCAGCAGCAGCAGGTAGCGCGCCGCCTTGCCGGCCGCGACCCAGGCCATGCTCTGCCAGAACGGCAGCTTCAGCCAGCCGGCAGCGAGCACCAGCGCGTCGCCCACCAGGGGCACGAAGGACAGCAGCAGGGCCGGCGGCCCGTAACGGCGCAGGCGTTGCACATGCGGGTTGTGCACACCGTGCTGCACACTTTGGAAGCGCTCGTAGCCCTGGCGGCCGGCGTGGCCCATGCCGAAGGTCAGCAGGCAGCCCAGCAGGTTGCCGGCCAGCGCGAGCCAGAACGCCCGCCAGGCGATGTCGGGGTAGGCGGTGACCAGCGCCGTCATCACGACCTCGCTGGAACCGGGCAACAAGGTGGCCGAGACGAAGGCCGAGAGGAACAGGCCCCACAGGCCCGCTCCGGTGCTCAACCAGGACTGCAACCACGTCGAGAGCTCGTTGATCCACTCGAACATGGGCGCGATTCTCGCGGCGCCGCTTGTCCCCAGGCCGCGCGGGGCCGTGAAGCGCGTCACGCCACAAGCCGTCCATCCCGCCGCTGGGCGCTGCAAGTGCCACCACCGCGGGCCAGGCCGCGCTTTGCAGACAAGCTGCGCTCCCGCCGCATACAGTTCGCCTTTCCGCTCTTGGCGCGAGGCGACACCATGCAGTTCACCCCCTGGGACAACCCGATGGGCACCGACGGCTTCGAGTTCATCGAATACGCCGCCCCCGACCCCGCCGCCATGGGCGCGCTGTTCGAGCGCATGGGCTTCACAGTGATCGCCCGCCACCGCCACAAGAACGTGCTGCTTTACCGCCAGGGCGGCATCAACTTCATCGTCAACGCCGAACCCGATTCCTTCGCGCAGCGCTTCGCGCGGCTGCACGGACCGAGCATCTGCGCCATCGCCTTTCGTGTGCAGGATGCACGCAAGGCCTACGAACGCGTCCTGGCACTCGGCGCCTGGGGCTACGCCGGCAGTGCCGGGCCGGGCGAGCTCAACATCCCGGCCATCAAGGGCATCGGCGACAGCCTGATCTACCTGGTCGACAAGTGGCGCGGCAAGAACGGCGCCGAGGCCGGCGACATCGGCAACATCGGCTTCTTCGACGTCGACTTCGAACCGCTGCCGGGGGCCAGCCTGAGTCCGCCCGGCCATGGCCTAACCTACGTCGACCACCTCACGCACAACGTGCACCGCGGCCGCATGGGCGAATGGGCCGACTTCTACGAGCGCCTGTTCAACTTCCGCGAGGTGCGCTACTTCGACATCGAAGGCCAGGTCACCGGCGTCAAGAGCAAGGCCATGACCAGCCCCTGCGGCAAGATCCGCATCCCCATCAACGAAGAAGGCAACGAGAAGGCCGGCCAGATCCAGGAGTACCTGGACATGTACCACGGTGAAGGCATCCAGCACATCGCGCTGGGCTCGGGCGACCTGTCCGCCACCGTGGACTCGCTGCGGGCCCACGGCATCAAGCTGCTGGACACCATAGACACATATTACGAGCTGGTCGACAGGCGCATCCCCGGCCACGGCGAAAACGTCGCCGAACTGAAGCTGCGCAAGATCCTCATCGACGGCAAGGCGGGTGAACTGCTGCTGCAGATCTTCAGCGAGAACCAGCTCGGCCCGATCTTCTTCGAATTCATCCAGCGCAAGGGCGACCAGGGCTTCGGCGAGGGCAACTTCAAGGCCCTGTTCGAGAGCATCGAGCTCGACCAGATGCGCCGCGGGGTGCTGGAAAAGCCATGACCACCACGACAGCGCCGCACTCGCCGGTGAATCGTGGTGTCGCGCCCGTCACCTACGGCACCGGCGATCGCACGCCGCGCGGTGACTACGCCCACGCACGGGCCGACTACACCTGCGAGCAGGACTGGGCAGCCTACACCGCGGCCGACCACGACACCTACCGGCGCCTGTACGCGCGCCAGTTGCAGCAGCTGCCGGGCCTGGCCTGCGACGAGTTCATTGCCGCCGTGCAGCAGCTGGGTGCGCCCGAAAGCATCCCGCGCTTCGACGACCTCTCCGAGCGCCTGCTCCGGGCCACCGGCTGGCAGATCGTCTGCGTGCCGGGGCTGATCCCCGAGGAGGCCTTCTTCGCACTGCTGGCGGCGCGCAAATTCCCGGTCACCGACTGGATACGCCGGCCCGAGGAGTTCGACTACGTCGTCGAGCCCGACGTCTTCCACGACCTCTTCGGCCATGTGCCCCTGCTGTTCAACCGCAGCTTCGCCGACTACATGCAGGCCTACGGCGCCGGCGGCCTGAAGGCGAGCCGGCTCGACGCCTGCGAGTTGCTGGCGCGGCTGTATTGGTACACGGTGGAGTTCGGCCTCATCGCCACGCCGCAGGGGCTGCGCGCCTACGGCGCCGGCATCCTGAGCTCGGCCGGCGAACTGCGCTACAGCGTCACCAGCCCTGAGCCGCGGCGCGTGGCCTTCGATCTGCAGCGCCTGATGCGCAGCCGCTACCGCATCGACACCTACCAGGCCACCTACTTCGTCGTCGACTCGTTCCGGCAGCTCTTCGAAGCCACCGCACCCGACTTCGCCCCGGTGTACGGCCGTGTGCGCGAAACGATCGCCGCGGCCGGCGAGATCGAAGCCGGCATCGTCCTGCCGGGCGAAAGGCAGTTCAGGGCTTGAGGGCCTCGGCCAGCCGGCGTTGCACTTCCAGCCACGGCGCCGGGTGGTCGACCATGTCCACGTGCGCCACGCCGGGTAGGTGCCGATTGTCGGCACCCGGCAGCGTGGCCGTGGCGGGCGGGAAGACGATGTTGTCGCAATGGCCGTAGAAGCAGGTGAACCTCTCCGCGCGCTGGGCCGGCTCGCGCGAGCAGAGCAGGCGTTGCCAGGGGCTGTCAATGCGCATCTCGCGCATGTTCATGCTCAGCGCCCAGCGTGCGATCCAGGCGCCGCCGTGCGGCGTGCCGATCGTCACGATATGGTGGACCCGCGCGTCGCCGGCTTCACCCGCCTCGGCCAGCCAGCGCCGCACCGCCAGGCCGCCCATGCTGTGCGCCACGATCACCGGTGGCACGCCGGTGCAGCGCTCCAGTTGCTGCACGGCCTGTTCGACGACATGAACGTAGTCGTCGATGGAGCTCCAGAGCGGCTCCAGGTTCACGGCGATGAAGGGCACGCCCTGGACTTGCAGCCGCCGCAGCCACGGGTTCCAAACGCCGCGGTTGCAGACGAAGCCGTGCACCAGCAGCAGGCCGCGCCGGCCCCGCGCTGTGGCGGGCAGGTGGTCCGGCCAACGCCGGCTGCGAAAGGGCTGACGCCAGCAGAAGACCCGCGGCGCGGCGCGCACCTCGCCCCACCAGGCGCGCACCAGCTGCGCCGGCGTGGCACGCGGTGTCGGGTCGTCGCCGTGCGCCAGGCGCAGCAGCGCAAACTCGAGTGCCAGCACCCCTGCGTAAGCGCCGACGATGAGGGCCGCACCCGCCACGGCCCAGCCGGGATGACCGGCGCGCCAGCACACCCAGCCCCACAACAACGCCGCCAGCAGCGCGCCGATGGTGGTGATCTTCTGCAGCCGTGCCAGCACGGCGGGTCAGACCAGGGCCACGCTGCGGCCGCTGAGCTCGCGCGCCAATCGGCTGGCCAGCATGTTGACCAGGCCGTAGACCGACAGCTGCGGGTTGGCGCCGATGCTGGTGGGGAACAGCGAGCCGTCGTGCACCGAGAGGTTCTCCAGCTGCCAGTGGCGGCCGTCGGGCCGCGTCACCCCCAGCTCGGCGCGCCCGGCCATGCCGCAGCCGCCCATCACGTGGGCACTCACGACGCGGGTCAGGTAGGGCTTCATCGGCAGCGCTGCGATGGCCTGCCGCGCCTCGGCCCAGTTGCGGTAGGGTGCGGCCATTTCGTGCACCGGCGTGACGGTCTGCGCACCGGCGGCGAACTGGATTTCGGCCATGCTCAACAGCGCCCGGCGGGCGCCGTCGAAGACGAAGTCGGTGAGCGGATAGTCGAGCAAGGGCGTGCCGTCGCTGCGCAGGCCGACGCGGCCGCCGGGCGACTGCTCGTGGAAACCGTCGCGCAACAGCGCCAGCAGGGCGTGCGTGCGCGCAAAGTCCTTCATCGCGCCGGCCATGCCGGCACCGAAGCCAGGCAGCGTGATCGAGGCCAGCACCGGATGCAGCGGTGGTGCCTCGAGCTTGTAGCCGATCGGGCCGTCTATGGGCGCCATGCCGAGAAAGTGGTCGCTGTACATCGTCTGTGGCGCGCCGGCCCAGCCTTCGATCGCCTCGTCGAAGATCGCCGTCGACACCACCACCGGGTGCAGGAAGGTGCGCCGGCCCAGGCGGCCGTGGGGGTCCGGCGCCTTTGACCGCAGCAGCAGCGCCGGTGAATTGATGGCACCGCCGGCCACCACCACATGGCGCGCCTGCACTCGCGTCGTGCGCGAGCCGCTCACGCTGCCGTTGATGGCCACCGGCACGCAGACCACGGCACGCACGGCACCTCCTTGCACTTCGAGTCGTTCGGCGCGTGTCTGCACGAGCAGCGTGGCACCGCGGTCGAGTGCCGTGGGGATCGTCGTCACCAGCATCGACTGCTTGGCATTGGTTGGGCAGCCCATGCCGCAGGAGCCGAGGTTCCAGCAGGCCTTGACGTTGCGCAGGATCGCCGCCGCGGAGAGGCCCAGCCGTGCTGCACCCAGGCGCAGCTTGTCGTTGTTCGCATTCGGTGGCACCAGCCAGGGGCTGATGCTCAGGCGCCGCTCGGCGCGCAGGAACCAGGGCGACAGCGCGTCATCGGTGAGGCCGGGCAGGTCGAAGCGCTCGCGCCAGTATTGCAGCGTGTCGCTGGGTGTGCGAAACGAACTCGTCCAGTTGACCGTGGTCGAGCCACCGACACAGCGCCCCTGGAGGATGCTGATGGCCTTGTCGGCGGTCTGCCGGTTGGCGCTGTCCTGGTACAGAGCTGGGTAGGCCTCGGCCTCGATCTGGTGGAAGTCTCGGCTGCTGCGCAGCGGGCCTTCCTCGATCAGCACCACCGACAGCCCCGCTGCCGTCAGCAGTTCGGCCGTGATGCCGGCACCGGCGCCGGTGCCGACAATGGCCACGTCGCAGGCCATGGACTCGGGCAGCGCGCCATGGCGGTCGCCCAGGACTTTCCAGCCGCGCTCGAGGCCGGCCAGGATGGGATCGGGAAGGGAGCTCATGGTGCTTTCTCTGCGCGCCTCAGACCGGGTTCGGCCCCGGGTAACCGATGGCCGGCCAGGTACTGGCGTCAGCGAAGTAGGCCGCGTTCGTGAGGTTGCGCAAGGCGTGGTAGAGCTGCTGGCGCAGCTGCAGCGACGAGACCCGCAGGCCCTGCAACATGGCCTGCAGATCGGCTGCGCTGGCTTGCTGCCAATCGGGGCGCAAGCCGGCCAGCACCAGCCTTCCGGGTGTGCTGGCCAACAGCGTCACCAGTTCATTGATCTCGGCCTGCAGCGCGGGCGGCAAGCCCGCGATCGTGTCGTCCAGCCGTTGCAGATGCGCTTGGAGGGCCCGCGCCCTGGCGTCGGGATCGGCAGGCAGAAGATCCACCAGCACGCCGCGGGCGACGGCTGCGAACATGTCGCGGCCGCCCGTGGACAGTCGACCTTGCTGCAGACCCGGGCTCAGCAAGGCCAGCGTGCCACCCGCCAGCGCCAGCAGGGTCCCGGCGCCCGCGCCCACGATAAGTAGGGTGCGTCTCTTCATGCCTTGCAGTGTTGCATCATTGTGATTCCCTGCCCTAGCCTGTCGGGCTTTGGGTCGGGCCCAACCCAAACCCCGACAGGCTCCCAGGGGCAGCCGACTCGGGAAGAGCATGAATCCGGTTCCGAAAACAACGAGCCAGAGGCGGTGTGAGCCATGAACGCGCAGGCCGATCTGATCCTGCACAGTCTGCAGGAGGTGGCTGCCGCACGCGCACGGCGGCAGGCCGATCCGGGGCTGGCCGCGCGCGTGCGCGAAGTCAAGCGCTACCAGCATCAACGCTTCCAGCACAGCTACGCCGACCTGCTGGCGAGCGCGCGCTACGCCCGGTCGGCGCAG
>JAUXVE010000039.1 GCA_030680415.1 Rubrivivax sp. | reverse complement strand
GCCACGCTGTTCAAGAGCTTGATGGCAGGCGAGCACTGCCTGCACGGATTCACCAACCGGGACATCCGGGCTCGGCTGGCGTCCACGCAGTTACTGCGCTCGTGCGCGGACGATCCAAAGAAGGCGAGTGCCAAGGTCGGCGGGTGCTTCAGGCGCCTGCACGCACACGGCCTGATCGCCAAGATCCCGCGCACTAGGCGCTGGCGAGTCACCAACTATGGCCGCAACGTCATGGGCACTTCGATGTACCTGCGTGAGCACCACTTCCCCAATGTCTACTCTGGCGTCGTGCACTGATCATCTTCGCGAAAAGCAAAGAACTCACGGAGAAGTAATTTATCCTCTGGCGCGTTCCTGCATCTTGGCGTGATGCTCGGTGCGGAACTGATCGCGCTCTTGCTGCGTCTTCAGCTCGCGCATGCGTTGCTGGTACTCGTTGCGCTCCTGGGCCGTCATCAGTTGGCTGCCGTACACACGGTCCTGCGCCTTGGCCTGGGTTTGAGCCTGTGTTTGCGTCTGCGAAGGCGTTTGCGCCAACGCGCTCGTGCCGGTGGCGACGGCCAATCCGGTTGCCTTGGCCGCAGCGATCAAGGATTTGCGTTTCATGAAATTGCTGCTGTGGGCTGACAAGTCAGGTTCGCGACTCAGAACCGGTAGTTGACGCCGACCGAGTACAGGTCAGCGTTGGGCTTGACACCCAGGGCGTCGAAGCGATAGCGCTCCCATTCGCCGCGCACCGAGATGTTCTTGTCGATCGCGTACTGCAGACCGGCACCGACCTTGACGCTGGTGCCGCGGTCGTCGCCGACGAGCGTGCTGTCGAGCATGCCGTTGAATACGCCGACACGCCCGAGCAGGGAGAAGTTGTTTGCCAGCGGCAAGACACCCACCGCATCGACGAACAGGCCACCGCCCTTGACCTCGCCCGCCGCGCTGGTGACCTTGCCCAGGCGGGCGACGCCGGCTTCAACGCTGAAGTTCGGGTTGATGGCATAGCCGCCATACAGCTTGAGCCCGGTGCCGGAGCGGTCGGTGAACGCGCCGCCGAAGTCGTCGCTGTAGCGCGAGGCACCGATGCTGCCGCCGACGTACAGGCCCTCGGCTTGCGCGGAAAGGGCGGCCAGCGCAGCGGCGGCCACCAGGGTTTTGTTAATGAACTTCATTTTCTGATCCTTGTTGTCGAGAAATGCCGGCGGCTCCATGCCGCCGGCACCATCGCCCCGCGCGGCCAATCCGCGCTCAGGGCATTGGTTGGGGTCTATCCGTTTTCTTTCGGCGAGTTGACGATCGCGTCGTGCTCGTTGTGCGTGACGCACTTGGGCGTGTAGCTGGCGCCCTGGCGCAGCCGCTTGTCGTGAAACGCGCGCAGATGGTTGCGAGAATCCTTCTCCAGGCGTGTCCGCAGCAGCCTCGCGGCTTCCATGTGCACCTGCTCGCCAGCGCCGATGTTCTGGAAGACGCTGCCGACCCACAGCGGGAACATCGCGGCGTACACGTCGCGCGCGAGTTTTTCCTCCTCGCGCATGAAGACAAGGCTGGACGCTTCCTCGGTGGATAGCGCCGCTGGAGCGATCGTTGTCAGCGTGGTCTCGAGCGCGGCTGTCGAACGTGTCGCTTGCGCAATGCCGTCCAACTGCCCGGTCGAGGTGTCGTCGCCGCCCCCGCAGGCGACGACAAACGCCGCTGCGGTGATGGCCAGCACCGCGAGCGTCGCTGTCCCGATGATCTCTGTCGCGTTCTTCGTTCCCATGTCGTGCTTCTTTCGTGAGCTGGTGGAAGTGGTGTTCAGCGCCGACCGCGACCGCCTGTGCCACCGCTGCGGTGGCCACCCCTGGCCGCTCTGGCGGCGGACCCGGTGGCCGCACCGCGCAAACCGGCGCTAGCGGCGCCGGAAGACCCCGCGCTGTCGGGTTCAGCGGCGCTGGCCGCGCTGTTCCGGGTGGCGTTCAACCTGCGGGCCTCGTAGCCGCTGCCATAGGGCTTGCTGTCGATGCGGCCATCGCCGGGCTTCTTGATCGGGCCCGCCTTGGCAGGCATGTCGCGCGGCAGCGACAGATCGAGCGGTCGCTCGACGGCCGTCTCTTGCGTGTCGGCCGCGTGGGCAGCGCCGGCGCCAAGCAAGAGAGCAGCCAGCACGGAGCGCAAAAGCCGCGTGCGCGCCGACAAGGGTCTTGTCGCGAGGCGGTTGGAGGGTTCGGTGTGCATGGGCTGCATGTTGCGCAGGGCGGGTTGCGCGGCGATGTCCTGCGCGTGCCACCGCGTGTCGCCGGGTTTCATCGTGTTTCGCCCTCGCGTGTTGCGCTGCCGCGGTCGCTAAACTGCGCAGCCATGAATGCCCCAACGCCGGTTCGCATCCTGGTTGTCGATGACGACCAGGCTTTGCGCGAACTCCTGACCAGCTACCTCACGACAAGCGGCTTTGTCGTCGACGCGGCGGCCGACGGCGTGCAGATGCACGAGCGCCTGGCCCAAGCCATGCCCGACGCGATCGTGCTCGATCTGATGCTTCCCGGCGAGGATGGCTTGAGCCTCGCGCGCGCGTTGCGCAAGACCTCCGACATTCCGATCCTCATGCTGTCGGCGCGCGGCGAGGAAATCGACCGTGTCGTCGGGCTCGAGGTCGGCGCCGACGACTACCTGCCCAAGCCTTTCAGTCCGCGCGAACTGCAGGCGCGACTGCGCGCCCTGCTTCGCCGCGCACGCCCAGCCGGCACCGGCGTGCCGATGCCTGCCGCCGCGGCGGCGCCGGCAGCCCACTTGCACCGCTTCGGTCCGTTCACGCTCGACACCGACGCCTGGCGGCTGCTGCGTGACGGCGCCGAGGTGCCCGTGTCGAGCGGCGAGATCGAGTTGTTGCGCATCTTCGTCGAGCACCCCAACCGCGTGCTGTCGCGCGACAGCCTGATCGATCGCCTCAAGGGCTACGAGCGCGGCGCCTTCGACCGCAGCATCGATGTGCGCGTGACGCGCCTGCGCCGCAAGATCGAGGCCGATCCGGCGCGCCCCGCGTACATCCGCACCGTTCGCGGCGAGGGCTACCTGTTCCACCCGCTCGGCGCGTCGACCTGATGCAACAGGCTCCCAGCGGCAACGGGCTGGCCCGCCTGTACACGCGCTGGTTGGCCGCACTGTTCATCACGCTCGAACTGATTACCGCGGCCGCCGTACTGGGGTTCATCATGCTGCCGATGTCCGAGCGAGCGGCGGACGACCTGGCCGGACTGATGGTGCTGTCGGCGCAGACGTGGACCGAACTGCCGCCCGAGACGCGCCCGGTGTTCGAGGCTGAACTCGCCCGCGGCTACCAGATCGCGCTGCGCCCGAGCATGCTGCCGGCGCCCGATACCGGGCTGCGCCACGGCTTGTACATCCGTTTCCTCGAACTCGCCTTCGAGCGCCGGCTCGGCCAGGAAGCCTTCTTCCTGCGGGAAGTCGCCGCCGATGGCAGCGACTGGCTCTGGATCGCCATTCCGGCCGGTGGCCGATCGGTCGGCATGGGCTTTGCGATAAACCGGCTGCAAACCAATCCATTCGCCGTCCTCGCGGCCGCGCTGGCCGCCGGCATGCTGCTCGTCGGCGCCCTGGCCTGGTGGTTGGCGAGCCGGATCGCGCAGCCGGTGGCACGTTTCGAGTTGGCGGCTGCCCAGCTCGCGAAAGGCGCGCACCCCGACCTGTTGCCGGAGACCGGGCCGCGCGAGCTGGCTGCCCTGGCGCACCATTTCAACCGAATGGCGCTTCAGGTGCGTGAACTCAGCGATGCTCGAACGACGCTGTTTGCCGGCCTCTCGCACGACTTGCGCACACCGCTGGCGCGCATGCGGCTCGCGCTGGAGATGCTGACCCTCAAGCCCGAACCTGCTCTGCTTCTGCGGCTCGAGCTCGACATCGAGGAGATGAACCGCCTGATCGGGCAACTGCTGGAGATCGCAAGAGGCTTGCGCCCTGAAGCCGGTCAGGCCCTCGATCTGTGTGCGTGGCTGCAAGCGCGCACGCAGGTGCATCGCGCCGCCGCCGACGCCGCCGGTGCATCGCTGATCGTGCGTTGCCCTGGGGACCTGCGTGCGATTGCGGCGCCCGACATGCTGGCGCGCATTCTCGACAACCTGCTCGGCAACGCGCTGCGCTATGCCCCGGGGCCGATCGAACTGGTCGGCCAAGCCGTGTCGCAGGCGGCGGGCAAGCCTGTACACGTGCGCATCGGCGTGCTGGACCGCGGACCGGCGATTCCACACGATCAACTGGACGCCGTCTTCCGGCCATTCCACCGCATCGAGGGTTCAGCGAACCCGGTGGCCGGCGGTTTCGGGTTGGGCCTGGCAATCGTGCGGCAACTGGCGCAGGCGAATGGCTGGGGCGCCAGACTCGAGCGGCGCGAGGGCGGTGGACTCGCGGCCTGGGTTGAGTTGCCCGCGCCATGCGCGTCAGGCCTGGCGCCGTCACAGGCAGCATGCCTTCGGTAACCCACTGAAACCACCGGTCGCGCTACGGAAATCGTCGAGCATCTCGTCGCCATCATCATTGGTTCGTCAGGGATGCACCCTGGCAACGGCAACACAACCCACTCAACAGGAACTCATGATGAACACCAGAACCATTCTGAACGGCGCAGCGCTGATCCTCGGACTTGCGGTCACGGCAACGAGCTCTGCGCAGGTGGCGCCAGACGTCGATCCTTCCCGGATGACCCAGGAGCAGCGCGAGGCCTATCGTGTGCAACGCCAGTCCGACATGGCCGCCATGACCTCGGAGCAGCGTGCCGAGGCAAAGGCGTCCCGCGGTCAAGCGGGCAGTGCCCAGGGACAGGGCAAGGGCACGATGGCGCGCGACGGCTCTGGAACGGGCGGCCAGTACGGCAAGGCCGGGGGCCAGGGCGGCGGCCGAAGCAAGGGCCGCTGATTCGGGTTCGATGGGGTGCGCGTGGCGTGCCCCCATTCGACGCTGACTCGCCTGGACGTCACCAGCCCGCCAAGCGGCACGGCGACCCGGACTGCGCTGGTGATCGTTCGATGAACCGACAGTCCCCATGACGGACACCGTCGGCGCTGTTTGTTGATGTGCATCACCGCTGCCGCCAGCAAGTAATAGAATACTTACTTGCTTCAGGACGCCAAGATGAACACCGAAACCGCACGCCTGCCCGCCGATGAACGTCGCGCCCTCACGATCGAGTCGGTCGTGGCGCTGGCCGCCGAACGCAATCCCAGCGAAATCACCACCACTGCGATCGCCGCGCACATGAACCTGACCCAGGGCGCCCTGTTCCGGCATTTCCCCACCAAGGACGCGATCTGGGAAGCCGTGATCGGCTGGGTTAGCGAGCGGCTGCTCAGTCGCACGGATCGGGCGGCGCAGGCCGCTGCATCGCCCCTGGCCGCGCTGGAGGCCGTATTCATGGCGCACATCGACTTCGTGGCCAGACACCCGGGCGTGCCTCGCATGATGTTCGGAGAGCTGCAACGCGCGGAGCCGACCCCGGCCAAGCGCATGGCGCAGGGACTGATGCGCCGCTACGGCGAGCGCTTGCGGGTTCTGATCGAGCAAGGCCAGTCGCAGGGGGAGATCGAGGCACAGGTCGATGCCGTACCTGCAGCGGCGCTGTTCATCGGCATGGTCCAGGGCCTGGTGATGCAGGCCATGCTGGGCGGCAAGCTCGAAGGCGTGCGCAATTGCGCACCCGGTGCTTTTGCCATCTATCGCCGCGGCATCGCGAGCGCCAGCTCGGCTTCCTGTGCCGCAGCAGTCCCGCACGATGCGGCAGCAGGATCGCGGCGCGACCCGCCGGATGCAGGGAAACGCGCCCGATGAACACCCGGATCGCTGTCGTAGGTGCCGGGCTGTGCTTGCGGCCCACCAGCAAGTTGCGACACCTTCTGACCGCTTGCGTGGTTGCCGCGGCAGCGCAGGCCAGCATGGCGCAGACGGCAACGCTGAGCCTGACCGACGCGATCCGGCAAGCCCTGACGCAGAACCCGCAACAGCTCTCGCAGCGACTCGAAATCGACCGCGCGGGCTCGGGCCTGGCCGCTGCGCGCGCGGCGAGGAGCCCGACGCTCGACGCCAGCGCCAATGCCACGCGTTACGGCTACCCGACCTTCGTGCACGGCATCCGTGAAGCGGGCGTGTTCCCGCCGCTGGACACCACGATCGTCGACCTGGGCCTGGCGCTCAAGCTGCCGCTGTACACCGGTGGCAGGCTCACCCAGGGCATCGTGCTCGCTGACCTCGGGCAGCAGATCACGCGCGAACGCGAGCGCCTCGGTGCCCAGGAACTCACCTTCAACGTGAGTTCCGTTTATTTCAAGATTCAGCAGCTCGACGCGCTGGCACAGGTCTACGTGGCACGCATCGCTTCCATCGAAGCCCAGCTGCAGCGTGCAACGCTGATGCGCGAGACCGGCAAGACCGGCAAGCTCGATCAACTCAAGATCGGCACCCTGTTGACCAAGGCGCGCCACGATCGACTGCAGATCGAAAACCGCGGCCGCGAAGCCTGGACGCTGCTCTATCAGCTCGCGGGTGTCCCGCGCCCCGCGCATCAGCCCACGCTGACGCGCTACGTGGCCGCCTGGGCACCCGAGTCGAACCTCGAACAGGTTCGGCAGCAGGCGCTGGCGCAACGCCCGGAGTTGCAGATCGCCGAACGACAAATCGCCGCCGGCCGGGCCAAGGAAGAGATCGCGCGCGGCGAACAGCGGCCAGCCGTTTCGCTGCTCAGCGGCCTGCGCGAGCGCAGCGGCAGCAGCGGGCGCTTCTATGGCGACTGGAGTGTCGGTGTGCAGGTCAACATCCCGCTGTTCGACGGCGGCGTCCGTCGCGCGCGCGTCGACGAAGCCGTCGTTGCACGGCGCCAGACCGAACTGGCCGCGCAACAGCTGCGGCTCGAAGTCGACAAGCAGGTCGAAGACGCATGGAATGCGCACGCCGAGGCCGAGTCGCGCCTGCGCGTCACGGCCACCAGCATCACCGAGACGAGCGAGGCGCTGGCGATCGAAGAGCTCAAGCTCGACCAGGGCGTGGGCCTGGTCACCGACGTGCTCAATGCCGAAACCGCGCTGCTCGGCGCGCAGGCCGACCGGTTGCAGGCGCAGTTCGACCTGATCACCACGCGCCTGAGCCTGCTGCGCGCCACCGGTGCGTTGGGCCCTGAGCGCGTCGCCACGCTGGTGGCACCTGACAACGGTGCGCCCGAGGCCGGCTCACCTACGGAGCGCGACAAGCAATGAAACCCACCGCACGATTCGTCAAGCCGATCCTGATCATCGTCGTGCTGGCGGCGCTCGCTGTCACGGCATGGTTCGTCGTGCCGCGCTTTCTCGACGACGGCGAGACGGGTCTGGTCGCCTCGGGCACCGTCGAGGCCATCGAGGCGCAGCTCGGATTTCAGAGCGCCGGGCGCATCGAGTCGCTCGCGCCGCGCGAGGGCGAGACGGTCGAGGCCGGCGCCGAGCTGGGCCGGCTCGACCGCAGCGAGCTGCTCGCGCGCCGCGAGCAGGCATTGGCGCAGGTGGCTGCCGCGCAGGCGCTGCTGCGCGAACTGCAAAGTGGCTTTCGCGGCGAAGAGGTAGCCCAGGGGCGTGCGGCGCTCGCCGCTGCCGCCGATCGGCTGGCCGATAGCAAGCGCGACGTCGAGCGTGCGCAGCGCCTTTTCGAGGGCGGCGCGGTCGGCGCCGAGAGCCTGGACAAGGCGCGCATGTCCTTCGACGTGGCCACCAGCCAGCACGAGCAGGCGCGCCAGCAGCTGCGCATCCTGCAGACCGGCACCCGGCGCGAGAAGATCGACGTGCAGCGCGCGCAGGTGACGCATGCAGAATCGACGGTCAAGCCGATCGACGCGGCGCTGGCGCAGATGGTGATTCATGCGCCTTTCACCGGCATCGTCACGGTGCGCCATCGCGAGCCCGGCGAGACCGTGGCCCCCGGCGCGCCGGTGGTCACGCTGATGAACCCCGCCGACCGCTGGGTGCGGATCTACGTGCCGGAGAACCGCATCGGCCAGCTGCGGCTGGGCACGACGGCCGCGATCAGCACCGACAGCTTCGCCGGCAAGGACTATCGCGGCGAAGTGGTGTACATCGCGTCGGCGGCCGAGTTCACGCCGAAGACGGTGCAGACGACCGAGGAGCGCGTCAAGCTCGTCTACGCCGTCAAGGTGCGCGTGCTGGACGATGTGGCACTCGAGCTCAAGCCGGGCATGCCGGCCGACGTGCGACTCGACAGCGCCGTGCCATGAGCGCGCCGGGCCGCTCCCAAGCGCTCATCCCGCAGCGCGCAGCGCGGAGGGTAGACCGGTGAGCGCGGCAGACAGCGCCGCGTCAGGGGCCGCGCCCGCGATCCTCGTGCAGGGTTTGACGCGCCGCTTCGGCGCAACGCTGGCCGTCGACGGCCTCGCCTTCGAGGTTGCCAGCGGCGAGCTGTTCGGGTTGGTCGGACCCGACGGCGCCGGCAAGACCACGACGCTGCGTATGCTCGCCGGCGTGCTGCGGCCGACCGCCGGAGACGCCGTGCTGGGCGGCGTGAGCGTGGCGCGCGATCCCGAGGGCGTGAAGCACGAGATCGCCTACATGTCGCAGCGCTTCGGGCTGTATGCCGATCTGACCGTGCTGGAGAACCTGCATTTCTACGCCGACCTGTACCGGGTGCCGCAGAAGGAACGCGCGACCCGACTGGAGCGGCTGTTCACTTTCTCGAACCTCGAACCCTTCAAGGACCGCCTGGCCGGCAAGCTCTCGGGCGGCATGAAGCAGAAACTCGGCCTGTCCTGCGCACTGATCCACCAGCCGAAAATCTTGTTGCTCGACGAGCCGACATTCGGTGTCGACCCGATCTCGCGCCGCGACCTTTGGTTGATCTTGCACGACATGGTGGCGCAGGGCGTCACCGTCGTGGTGAGCACCGCCTACATGGATGAAGCCGAGCGCTTCGACCGTGTCGCGCTGCTGCACCAGGGCAAGCTGCTGGCACTCGACGCGCCGCAGGCGTTGCAGCGGTCGCTGGCCGGCGAGGTGCTGATCGTTCAGGTCGAGCCGGCACGCACCGCGCGTGACCTGCTGCGTGACCATCCGCGCGTCCGGCGTGCGGCGCTGTTCGGCGACAAGCTGCACGTCACGGTGGCGTCTGCCGCCGACGACGGCCCGCTGATCGACGCCGCGCTGCGCGAAGCGGGGCTGGTGCCCGGCGAGTTGCGTGGCGCTGCGCCGTCGATGGAAGACGTGTTCATCGAACGCATGACGGAGGCGGCGTGACCGAGCCCGGTGGTGCTCCGGCCGTCGTCGCCAGCCGGCTGCGGCGCGTCTTCGGCGACTTCGTCGCTGTGGACAACGTGTCGTTCGAAGTCGGCGAGGGCGAGATCTTCGGCTTTCTCGGCCCGAACGGCGCCGGCAAGACCACCACCATCAAGATGCTGGCCGGCCTGCTGCTGCCCAGTTCGGGCAGCGGCTCGGTCGCCGGGCTGGACATCCTGACCCAGAGCGAGGCCATCAAGCGCCGCATCGGCTACATGTCGCAGCTCTTTTCGCTGTACGCCGATCTCACCGTCGACGAGAACATCGCGTTCTTCGCCGGCCTCTACAGCGTGCCGCACGAGCGGCGTGCCGCGCGCCGCGACTGGGCGCTGCAGACGGCAGGACTGGCCGAGCAGGGCAAGCGACTCACCGGCGAGCTGCCGCTAGGACTGAAGCAGCGCCTGGCGCTCGGCTGCGCGGTGCTGCACGAGCCGAAGATCCTGTTCCTCGACGAGCCGACCTCGGGCGTGGATCCGCTCTCGCGCCGGCGCTTCTGGGATCTCATCGATGCCTTGACGCAGCAAGGCACGACCGTCTTCGTCAGCACGCACTACATGGAGGAGGCCGAGTACTGCCATCGCCTGGCGCTGATGAATCGCGGCAAGTTGATCGCGCTCGACACCCCGGCCCGGCTGCGCGCCGGCATGACCGATCCCTTGTTCGATCTGCAGACCGACGACGGCCCGCGCGCGGTCGCGGCACTGCAAGACCTGCCCGCGGTAGTCGAGACCGCCATGTTCGGGCGCTCCGTTCACATTGCGCTGCGCGAGCCTGGCGGAGCCCGTGAAGCCATCGCGGCGCGGCTGGCCGAGCGTGGGCTTGCCCTGCATGCCTTGAACCAAATTTCGCCTTCGCTGGAGGATGCGTTCGTTGCCCTGGTACGCGCCGCCGGCGGTGCGCCCGTCGGCTGAAGGGGGCCACGATGAACCTGGGGCGCCTGTGGGCGATGGCACGCAAGGAGGTGATCCAGCTCAGGCGCGACACGCGCAGCCTCATCCTCGCCTTCCTGCTGCCCGTGCTGCTGTTGGTGCTGTTCGGCTACGCCATCAGCTTCGATGTGACCGACGTCAAGACCGCGGTGCTCGATGAAGACCGCGGCGCGGCCGCGCGCGAGCTGCGCGATGCCTTCGGCGCGTCGGGCTACTTCACCTTTGTCGCCGAGCTCGCGCGCCCAGGCGAGATCGGCGCGCTGCTCGATCGCGGCGACGCGCAACTCGTGCTCGTGATTCCGCCGGACTTCAGCCGCAACCTCAACAGCGGGCGGCCGGCGACGGTGCAGGCGATCGTGGACGGCTCGGATGCCAACACCGCGACCATCGTTCTGGCCTACACGCGCGCCATCGCCCGGTCGTACTCGCTGAAGGTGCAGCTCGAAGGGGTGCAACGCGCGCCTGCGGTCGCGCTCGAATCGCGCGTCTGGTACAACGAAGAACTCACCTCGCGCAACATGATCGTGCCGGGTCTGGTGGCGGTGATCATGATGATCGTCGCCGCCTTGCTCACCTCGCTCACCATCGCCCGGGAGTGGGAGCGCGGCACCATGGAGCAGTTGGCGGCGACTCCGGTGTCGCGCGCCGAAGTGGTGCTCGGCAAGCTGCTGCCGTATGTGCTGATCGGGCTCGTGGACGTGGCGGTGTGCGCGCTCCTCGGCGTGTTCCTGTTCGGTGTGCCGTTTCGCGGCAGCGCGCTGCTCCTGCTCGCGGCCTCGACGGCGTTTCTCCTCGGCGGCCTCGGCCTGGGCATCTTCATCTCGGCCGTGACGCGCTCGCAGTTGCTCGCCAGCCAGTTGGCGATGGTCGTGACCTTTTTGCCGGCCTTCCTGCTGTCGGGCTTTCTCTACGCGATCGCGAACATGCCAGCGCTGTTGCAGGCCGTGACGCTGCTCGTACCGGCGCGCTACTTCGTGGTCGTCACGCGCGGCATCTTTCTCAAGGGCGTCGGCGTCGAAGCGCTCTACGTGCAGGGCTTGCTGATGCTGGCGTTCGCGTCGATCGGTGTCGCGGCCGCGATTCGCGCCTTCCGCAAGGAGTTGCCGGGATGATGGCGCGCGCCGAGCGTGTGTTCGAGATGGTCCGCAAGGAGTTGCTGCAGATCCTGCGCGACCGGCGGCTCGTGCGCGTGATCCTGATCGCACCGCTCCTTCAGCTGATGATCTTCGGCTACGCGGTTTCGACCGACGTGCGCAACGTCCCGACCTTCGTCGTGGATCACGACCGCACGATGGCATCGCGCGATCTGGTCCAGGCCCTGACCGCCTCGGGCTACTTTCGCCTCACCGGCGCCTCGGCACGCCCTGCGGACCTGGTGGCAGCGCTCGACCGGGGCGACGCGATGGCCGGGCTCATCATCCCGGCGGGTTTTGCCGCCGACCTGGCCACCGGACGCGCGCGCGCACAACTGCTGCTCGACAGCAGCGACTCCAATACAGCGACCGTCGCGCAGAGCTATGCGGAGCGCATCGTGCAGGAATTCGGCGCGCGTGCCGGAGGTGCGGCGCTCGCGGTGGATCTGCGCGAGCGCGCCTGGTTCAACCCCGATCTGGCGAGCCGCGACTACAACGTCCCGGCGGTCATCGGCGCCATCATCCTGTTGGTATCGCTGCTGCTCACCTCGCTGGCCGTGGTGCGCGAGCGCGAGATCGGCACGCTCGAACAGCTGATGGTGAGCCCGCTGACCTCGGGCGAGCTGATCATGGGCAAGCTTTTGCCGTTCGCGTTCATCAGCCTGCTCGATTTCGCCCTGGTGCTGGCCCTGGCGCTCGTCTGGTTCAAGGTGCCCTTCGAAGGCAGCTTTTTCGTGCTGATGCTGGGCAGCGTGTTCTACCTGCTCGGCACGCTGGGCGTGGGCCTGCTCATCTCCACGATCTCAAAGACCCAGCAGGAAGCGTTCATGACGAGCTTTCTCGTCTTCATGCCGTTGCTGCTGCTCTCCGGCTTCATGTTCCCGGTGGCGAGCATGCCCGAGCCGTTCCAGTGGCTGACCCTGGCCAACCCGCTGCGGCACTACCTCGAGATCGTGCGTGGCGTCTTTCTGAAGGGCGCGGGTCTCGAGGTCCTGTGGCCGCAATTCCTGTACCTGCTGGTGATGGGAATCGGACTGCTGTGGTTCGCGTCAACGCGGTTTCGGAAGACGGCCGGTTGACCGTGCCTTCAACTCGCACTGGACAAAACCATGAGGACACACCTTGTCGCGGCATTGAGTTTGGACGCCGGGCTCGCCCCTCATCCTCGCAACTCTCTTGAGTAGGAGTACGAACATGCAAGGCAAGAAGAATATCGCCGCAGGGTTCCTGTTTCTCGCTGCGTTCATGGTTTACGGCTTCGTGCTGATTTACCTGCGCGACTTCGCACCCGGCAAGGAGGCGTGGATCGCCGGCTATTCGGTGGGCAAGCACTTCGAGTCGCGTCTGGCGCATGTGCACGGCAACCTGTTCGCCTTCATCAACGTCGTCGTGGGCTATCTGTTGCTGCGCCTGCCGGTCGGGGCGTTCGCGGCCAAGGGCATCTCGTGGTTGACGCTGGCCGGGATGCTGATGCCGCTCGGCATCCTTTCCGAGGTGCTGTTCGGCGTGCCGCCATTGCTGGTGATCGTGGGCGGAGTCTCGATGGTCGCCGCGATGGTCTGGTTCGGTGTGGCGGCGATTGGGCTGCGCCTGCCTGCGGCTGGGGCTGCGCCGTGAGCGTTGCACGGGGCGATGCGATCGATGAGATGAAGCGCGACGCGCTGCTTCAAGCGATTGAAGGCAGCCCCTCCTATCGCCTCGCTCACGAGGACAGCGAGTTCCTGTCCAGCGACGACCTTCGGCCGTGCGGCTAGAGCTCGAAATGTTGAAGCCGGAGCGCCAGCTGCGCCGGCACAAGGTGCATTCCACGGTCGTCGTCTTCGACAGTGCACGCCTTGTTCCGGAGCACTTGGCGCGCGCGCAGCTCGCAGCGCTCGAGCAACGCCGGCGTGCAGCCCGCCGACGCGACGCTGCCAGTGCAGATCGCACGGGCCCGCAAACAACTCGACTACGCGCGCCACTACGAAGAGGCGCGGCGTTTTGCCGAAATCGTTTCGCGCCACTTCCAGCAGCAGCAACGGCGCGACTTCCTGGTGGTCACCGGCGGCGGACCCGGGATCATGGAAGCGGTGAACCGCGGCGCCTTTGACGCCGGTGCGCGCAGCATCGGCCTGAACATCACGCTGCCGCACGAGCAGGCGCCCAACCCGTTCGTCAGCCCCGAGCTGTGCTTCCGGTTCCGCTACTTCGGCCTGCGCAAGATGCACTTCCTGCTGCGCGCCAGGGCGCTGGTCGCGTTTCCCGGCGGCTCTGGCACGCTGGATGAGCTGTTCGTAGTCCTCACGCTGGTGCAGACCAACGCCGAGGATGTTCGTCTCTTCGCAGTCGTTGAAACAGCGGAAGAAATCGTCGCCGTGCTGCATGAGTTCTACGGCGGCGTGCCGCCGGCGAACGACACCGCCTTGGATTGACCGTGCACGCCGCCATCACGCCGAGTCTCTCGAATCCCGTGCCGGCTGCGCGAGGGCTGGCGAAGGCCGCATTGGCGCTGGCACTGAGCCTGCCGATGCTGCCGGCCCTGGCTCAAGCAACGGCTGACGGCGCCTCGGGCGTCGAGAACTGCAAAGCTTCAGAGGCCATCGAGTTCCGCGGCTTGACCGCCAGGCTGGAGAACGACCTCTTTGCCAACACCGACCGGAACTACACCAATGGCGTGGCCTTCACGGCCGTGTCGCGCGACATCGCCGGCAGCGTTCGGACGGAATGCCTTCCGGCGCCGGTCCGCTTGCACGCCGAACTCGTCAAGTTTCTCAACCCGGGCTTCTGGTCGGCCGCCGGAAATCCCGCGCATTCGCAGAACGTCGTCGTCAAGTTCGGGCAGTCCATCTACACGCCCAACGATCCGCTGCGCACCGATCTGATCGTGGACGATCGCCCCTACGCGGGCTTGCTGTACGTCGGCATGTCGTGGAATCGGCGTACGCACGCGTCGCAGAGCGCCACGGAAATGCTCGACACGCGCGAAATCACGCTGGGCGTCATCGGACCGTGGTCGCTCGCCGAACAGGCGCAGAACCTGGTTCACGACGCGATCGGCGCTGACAGGTTTCTCGGTTGGGAGCATCAGCTGAAGAACGAGCCCGCGCTGCAACTGGCACTGGACCGCAAATTCAAGAACTACCGTGGAGACGGTGCGGTTACGCCCGGCCTCTCCGCCGATTCGATTCGCTCGATCGGGTTGCGCCTGGGGAACATCGAAACCTCCGCTGCGCTCAGCATCGAGGGCCGGATCGGCTGGAACATCCCGAACGACTTCGGCACCTATCCAATCCGGCCCGGCGCCGAGAACCGGCCGCCGTCGTCGGCATCCCATCGCGGCACCTCGAACGAGGCCGCCCGCATCGCATCCGGACCGCGAGCCGGCGTCCATCTGTTCGGCACGCTGGAAGCCAAGCTCGTCGCGCGCGACTTCTCACTCGACGGCAACCTCTTCCGCTCGAGTCACCGCGTGACTCGCCGGCCCTGGGTCGCCCAGGCAGCGGTCGGGTTCAGCGCGCAGGGTGTAGTGGCCGGACACAGAGCCAAGCTGGCCGTGATGCGCGTCTACCGTTCGCGGGAGTTCAAGGAACACGAGTCCGACCATGCGTATGGTTCGGTCGCGCTCAGCATCGAGTATTGAAAGGAGCAGGCCATGTACGAAAACTACGACATCAGGTCGCGCAACCCCTACGGCGCGAAACTCGGCACGCAGCTGCTCAACCCCGGCGGCACGTTCAAAGCCGTGAGCATCACGATCCCGGCCGGGCAGCAACTCGCCGACCACACGGCACCGAGTCCGGCGTTGCTCTTCATGATCGAGGGGCAGGCACGGTTCTCCACCGGCACCGAGCAGATCGAACTCAAACCGGGCAGCGTGGTGCACATTCCCCCGGCTGTGGCCCATCGCATCGACGCCGCCATCGACAGCCATTTCCTGCTGGTGAGGTGAACCCGATGGCCGACAAACCAGCGCCGCCTGCGCTCGACGCGGAGGGTTTCCTCATCGAACCGAACGACTGGACCGAGCGGATCGCCGTCGAGCTGGCGCGCAGCGAAGGCATCGTGCTCGGCGACGACCATTGGGACGCAATCCGCTTCATGCGCCGCTACTACGAGGAGCACCGGATCGCGGCGGACGCCCGCTTCGTCATCGGGCATCTGGCGCAGCGGCTCGGGCCCGCCGCCCATAAGCGCCTGTTCGAGCTGTTCCCCTATGGCTGTCCCGGACAGGCCTGCAAGATCGGCGGCACGACGCGCCCGCGCGCATGGAGTACCGGTTGACATAGTAGAGAGTCTTTTGCCTGGCCGACGCGGCGCGCGAAGGCGGTTCATCGGGGCCATGCTGGTCCGCGTCGGGTAGGCAAAAGATCCCGTTGGACTGAACCGCCCGCGCAGGCGGTGGCGCTGTGGGTATTGAATCGGCGCCGCGCGTCTCGCGGCGCTCGAGTTCCTGTGCACGCCGGGCGTCGCGGACTGCTGGCAGTCGCTGCGTATGCCGATCAACTCGGCCGCAAACGCCGCCTACGACGAGATCGCCCAGCTGCTGGTGCCCGCCGCCTGGCCACCCGCGCCCGAGGTCGAAGCCGGCCTGGCGGCCCACGCTGCCGCGCACGGCGAACGCGGCCTGCAGACCGCCGTCTCGGGCGGCCAGTACGAGCACCGCGAAGGCCTGTTCTACGGTGGCCGCAATCCCACCTGGAGCCAGCAGACGCTGCGCCACGTGCGGCAGGAGCACGCCACGCGCTGCGCCTGGCTGGGCTGGATCGACCTGCACACCGGCCTGGGCCCCAGCGGCCATGGCGAGCTCATCTTCGCCTGCCGCGACGAAGCCCGGGCCCTGCAGCGCGCGCGCTCGTGGTGGGGGCCGCAGGTGACGTCGATCTACGACGGATCTTCCGCGTCGGCGCTGCTGTCGGGCCTGATGTGGACGGCCGCCTACCAGGAGGCCCCGCAGGCCGAATACACCGGCATCGCGCTCGAATACGGCACGCTGCCGCTGCACGAAGTGGTCGCCGCGCTGCGTGCCGACCAGTGGCTCGAGAACCACCCCGAAGCGCCGGCAGCGCAGCGCGAGGCGATCAAGCGCCAGGTGCGCGAAGCCTTCTACACCGACACCGATGACTGGAAGCAGCGCATCGTCGAGCAGGGCGTGCAGGCGGCGCGGCAGGCGGTGGCGGGACTGGCCTGATGCCGGCACCGGCGTCGGCTGCGCACGGAGTGTGATCGACGCCCTCATCGACCTTGGCTTGCGCGGCGTCGTGCTCAAGTGCCGGCCGTGGCGGCCGATACGGCCGAGGACCATGTCCGGATTTCTCCTGCTACGGTTCATGCTGCTTTGCGCCTGCTGCGTGCTCGCCGCGCCGTGGCCGGCCCGCGCCGCCGCGCCGCTGGTGCTCGACGCTCGCAGTGACATCGACGCCTGGCCTGCGGTCACCGTCTTCAGCGACGCCAGCGGCAAGCTGGACCTCCAGCAGGTGCTGGAACAGCGCATGCGCTTCGCCGAGCACACCGGCACGCCCGGCAACCTGGGCCGCCGGCCCGACGCCGTGTGGCTGCACCTGGCACTGGTGGTGCCGGGCCCGCAGCCCGCGCAGCGCGTGCTGGAGATCGACTACCCGTCACTGAACCGGGTCGACGTCTACCTGCTGACGGACGGCCGTATCGGCGCACACCACCGGCTGGGCAATGCCCTGCCCCATGACAGCAGGCCGTTGCCGTCACGGACCATTGCCGCACCGCTGACGCTGGCCGCCGGCGAGCACGAGTTGCTGCTGCGTGTGCAGACGCAAAGCTCGATGGTGCTGCCGATGCGCCTGCGCACGCCGGAGTCCTTCATGGCACAGGAGTCCATCGGCCAGCTGCTGCAGGGCATGGTGGTCGGGCTGGCGCTGTGCATGCTGCTGTACAGCGTCACGCACTGGATCAACCTGCGCGACCCGGCGTTCCTGGACTATGCCTTGCTGCTCAGCGGCAGCGTGGTCTTCCTGCTCTCCTACCACGGCGTGGGCGCGCAGTACCTGTGGCCCGATTGGCCGCAGTGGTCGACCCAGATTGCGCCGTTGGCGGTGCTGCTGGCCACGGTGGGGGCGACGCGCTTCACGCGCGCCACCTTGGCCGTGCGCGAGATCAGCCCGGTGCTGGATCGCGTGCTGCGTGGCATCGGCGTGGCGGCGTTGGCTTCGGTGCTGGCCGGACTGGTCGGTCTGCTGAGCTACCCGCAGCTGCAGACCATGGCCACGGTGCTCGGTGTGTCCAGCACCGCCGGCGGCTTGCCGGTGGCCTACCTGCGCGCGCGGCGCGGCGAAGCCGTGGGCATCTTCATGCTCTTCGGCTGGGGCTGCTTCCTGATCGGCGCCTTGACCACCGCCGCCCTGCTGCGCGGCTACCTGGAGCCCACGATCCCGAGCCTGTACCTGTACGCGACGTCCAGCATGGTCGAGATGGCAGCCTGGATGCTGGTGCTGGGCCTGCGCGTGCAGGCCATGCACCGCAGCGCCGACCGCGCGCGCATGGAAAGCGAAACCCTGCATGCCCTGGCGCACACCGATGCGCTCACCGGCCTGCCCAACCGGCGCGGCCTGCAGTCGTGGCTGGACAGCGCCCTCGAGCACTGCGCGCCGGGCCGGCTGCTCGCCGTGTACTTGCTGGACCTGGACGACTTCAAACCGGTCAACGACCGGCTGGGCCACGACGCCGGCGACGCCGTGCTGGTGGCCGTGGGCCGGCGCCTGCAGGCCGAACTGCGCGGCAGCGACGTCGTCGCGCGCCTCGGTGGCGACGAATTCGTGGTGCTGGCCAGCGGGCTGGCCGACGAAGGCGCGGCACGGGCGCTGGGCGACAAGATCCTGGCTGCGTTCGTGGTGCCGTTCGAGGTTGCCGGCACGCGCTGCCAACTGGGTGTGACGGTCGGTTATGCGCTCGCGCCTGGCGACGGCGTCGACGCCCGTGCGCTGCTGCGCCTGGCCGACACGGCCATGTACTGCGGCAAGAACGGCGGTCGAAGTTGCGTGCAGCGCGCCGAACCCGGATGGCAGCAGACCGCCAGCGCGGACGCCTTTACTGCATGAAGCCGATCGGCGCGCGTCGCGCCGCGCCGTCGGGCAGGTCGGCCAGCTCGATGGTCGAGCGCCCCGCCAGCCGCGCGTTGCCAAAGCCCGTCATCCAGGCGCGGCGCATCTCGCGCGGCGCCATCGTGGCCAGGCGTTCGAGCACGGCGTCTGAAGGCTGCTCGTCGAAGTGCTGTCCCCAGTCGTGCTCGGCACGCAGGCCGCGGTACAGGCGCAGCGAGATGGTGCGCGCGGCGTCGGCATCTGGAGCCTGCACCTCGAACACGTTCATGCGGTTGAGGATGGGCTCGGGAATGGTGCGTTCGTCGTTGGCGGTGGCCACCCAGATGAGCTGGCTGGCGTCGATGGCGACCTCGGCGAACTCGTCGGTGAAAGCGCCCGCGGTGTCGTGCTCGAGCAGGCTGTACAGCGCGCCCAGCGGGTCGTAGGCATGCTCGGCGCGCGCCTTGTCGATTTCGTCGACGACCATCACCGGGTTGGCGTAGGCACCGTCGACCAGCGTTTCGAAGACCTTGCCCGGCCGCGCTCCCTTCCACTGGCTGGAAGCGCCCGAAAGCACCCAACCGGCGGTCAGGCTGCTCATGCTGATGAAGCCCATGCCGGTGCCCAGCAGCTGCGCGATCTCGCGCGCGAAATGCGTCTTGCCGATGCCCGGTGGCCCCAGCAGCAGCATCGGCGTGATCTCCAGCGCGTCGCGGCTGTCGTGGCACAGCGCGAGCTGGCGGCGCACGTCGTCGAGCACCTCGGTGAAGTTGGGCATGTCTTCGTAGAGATGGTCCATCGCCGGCAGGCCACCGGGCTTGACCTGGAAGCGCTCGGGCCCGCGCTCGAGCATGCGTTCGTAGGTGGCGCGCAGCGTCTCGTGCTCGCGCTGCGGCAGCTTGTCCAGGCGTTTCTCGACGTCGCCCATGCGGTACACCGGCCGCATCTGCGCGATCGGCAGATTGCGCCGCGTGAGGGCGACCAGGTTGCTGTCACTGCTCATCCATTGCTCCTTCGCCTTGCGCGGTGGTGCCTTCCGATTGGAACGAAGACTGCCACATCCACGTCCCGGAACAAAGACCGGGAGACACCGTATATGCGGGGCTATGGCAAACGGAGTGCCAGCAATTCACGCGCCAGCGGCTGCACGGGCTTCAGGCAGCCGCCATCAGGTGCCGCGCCAGGAAGGTGAGCGTGCGGCCATGGGCCAGCGCCGCGCTCGGCGCGTGGTAGGAGGCCCCGGGCCCAGCAGTTGAAGCCGTGCATGGCACCGGGGTAGACGTGCACCTCCGCCGCCATGCCGGCCGTGGCCTGGCGCACACGCTCGACCGCTTCGGGCGGGATGTGTTCGTCATGCTCGGCGTAGTGGAACTGCAGCGGGCAGGTGATGCCGCTCGCGCGGTCGAGCTGGGTCTGGATGCCGCCACCGTAGTACGCCACGGCGGCGTCCAGACCGGCCGTGGCCGCAGCCAGCCAGGCCAGCCGGCCACCCATGCAGTAGCCGATGGCGCCGATGCGGCCGCTGACTTCGGGCCGCGCTCGCAGCGCCTGCACGCTGGCGGCGATGTCGGCCAGCGCATCGTCGGCGGTGTAGGCCAACATCAGCGCGCGGGCGCGCTCGCGTTCGGCGCCTTCGTAGCCGAGGTCGACGCGTGCCTCCTGGCGCCAAAAGACATCGGGCGCCAGCACCGTGAAACCGTCCAGCGCGTACTGTTCCGCCAGTGCGCGGATGTGCTCGTTGACGCCGAAGATTTCCTGCAACAGCACCAGCCCCGGCCCCTGCCCGGCCGGCGGCAAGGCCAGCCAGCCGGCGTAGCCGGGGGCGATGTCGATCCATGTCGTGCGCACGGGTGAGTTCATCTGGCGTCTCCTCGATGGCGATGCGATTCAATAGCTGCGGCCCTTGCGGTACTGGGCATGCTGGCGCCGCATGAGTGTGGCCGAGCGGCCGATGGCGGCAAACGACGCGCCGGCATGGGCGTGCGATATCGCCAGGCCCAGCGCATCGGCAGCGTCCTTGCCCGGCAGGGCGGGCAGCGCGAGCAGGCGGCGCACCATCTCCTGCACCTGCGACTTGTTGGCCAGCCCGTGGCCGACCACGGCCTTCTTCATCTGCAGCGCGGTGTATTCGGCCACCGCCAGGTCGGCGGCCACCAGCGCGGCCATCGCCGCGCCACGGGCCTGGCCCAGCAGCAGCGTGCTCTGCGGATTGACATTGACGAACACGATCTCGACCGTGGCGCAGTCGGGCGTATAGCGCTGCACCACTTCGCGCACGCCCTCGAAGATGATCCTCAGCCGCAGCGGCAGGTCGCCGCGCGGCGCCTCAGTGGTGCTGATGGTGCCGCTGGCCACGTAGGCCAGCCGTGGGCCTTCGACCTCGATGACGCCAAATCCGGTGCGCTGCAGGCCGGGGTCGATGCCGAGGATGCGCATCAGGACTTGAGCTGGAAGTACCAGCGCACCGAGTGGAAGAACACCGGCGCGGCGAAACACAGCGGCGCGACGCGGTCGAGCAGGCCGACGGCGCCGGTGATCGATGCCCGGTTGCCCCAGAAGCGCACACCCGCGTCCTTCTTCAGCGCCCTCATCACGAACTCGCCCAGCGTGCCGGCGCCGGCGGCGATGAAGGCGATCGTCAGCGCCTGCGGCGCCTTGAAGGGGGTGATCCAGAACAGCAGCGCGCCCAGCACCGCGGCGCCCAGCGCACCGGCCAGCCAGGCGCGGTACGAGAACGCGCGGTCGATGTGGCGCGCCACCGGGCGCCGGCGCAGCCAGCGGCTCATCAGCTCCTGCACGATCTGCGCCGCCACGGCCACGACGACGAGGAAGAACACCAGAAATGCGCCGCGCCCTTCGTAGCGCGGGAATTCCAGCAGCAGCAGCGCCGGCGCGTGCGAGAGGCCGAACACGCAGACCATGATGCCCCACTGGATCTTGGCGTTGCGCTCGAGAAAGCGTTCGGGGTCGCCGGCCAGCGCACTGAGCACCGGGATCGCCAGGAACACGTAGACCGGAATGAACACCGTGAACAGATCGAAGCTGCGGCTGCCGACCAACAGGTACTGCAGCGGCAGCACGATGAAGAAGGCCAGGATCAGGCTGCGGTGGTCGCTGCGCCGCGTGTGCGCCAGCGTGATGAACTCGCGCAGCGCCAGGAAGGAGAACACGCCGAAGGCCAGCGTTGCACCCACCGGCCCCGAAACCCAGGCCACCCAGAACACCACCGCGCCGACCCACAAGGCGCGCAGGTCGCGCAGCAGCCGCAGGTGGCGCGGGTCGGCGCTGTCGGTGCCGCGGCGCAATGCCTGCAGCGTGGCCGCCGCGGTGGCCAGCAGCAGCGCGCCGAACAGGCCCACGAACAGCAGTCCCACCTGCTGGTCGACGGTGAACGTGCGCGGGTCCATCAGGAAGCCGGCGGCCGCAGCGCCAGCACGGCAGCACGGGCGCGGGCGAGGAAGGCGCGCCTGTCCTCGCCGGCTTGCAGCGACAAGGGCGCGCCGAAGGTCACCGTGCACAGGATGGGCACCGGCACGACCTCGCCCTTGGGCATCACGCGCTGCACGTTGTCGATCCAGGCCGGGATCAGCCGCACGTGCGGGAACTGCTCGGCCAGGTGGTACAGCCCGCTCTTGAAGGCCTGTGGTTCGCTCTTGTTGCTGCGCGTGCCCTCGGGGAAGATGACCAGCGAATCGCCGTGCCGCAACGCCTCGGCCAGCGGCTCCAGGGGATCCTGTTCGTCGCTGCCCGCGCCGGCGGCTGCCGGCGCCCGTGTGCGGCTCACGTACACGGCGTGAAAGACCTCGGTGGTGAGCCACTGCTTGAAGCGCGAAGAGGTCCAGTAGTCGCGCGCCGCAATCGGCCGCGTGCTGGCCCGCAGGTCGCGCGGCAACGCGGCCCAGATCAGCACCCAGTCGAGATGACTCTGGTGGTTGGCGAAGTAGATGCGCTGCTCGGCCATCGGCGGGCAGCCCTTCCAATGGCCCTGCGCGCCCGTGATCAGGCGGGCGATGAACACGAGCAGCATGCCGGCGGCGTCGGCGAGGGACATGCCGGCATGCTAGTGCGACTTGCCGGCTCAGTGCCTGAAATGCCGCGTGCCGGTGAACACCATCGCGATGCCGCGTTCGTCGGCGGCCTGGATGACCTCGTCGTCGCGCATCGAGCCGCCGGGCTGGATGACGCAGGCCGCCCCCTCGTCGATGACCACGTCCAGGCCGTCCCGAAAGGGGAAGAAGGCGTCGCTGGCCACCGCCGAACCGGCGAGCGAGAGTCCGGCGTTGCCGGCCTTGATGCGAGCGATGCGCGCGCTGTCGATGCGGCTCATCTGGCCGGCGCCCACACCCAGCGTCATGCCGCCGACGCAGAAGACGATGGCGTTGCTCTTCACGAACTTCGCCACCTTCCACGCGAACAGCAGGTCGTCGAACTGGGCCTCGGTGGGCGCGAGCCGGGTGACGACGCGCAGCTCGGCGCGGCCGACGTTCCTGGTGTCGGGCGTCTGCAGCAGCATGCCACCGCCGACGCGCTTGAAGTCCAGCGCGTTGGCCGCCGTGCCCAGCGGCACCTCGAGCAGGCGCACGTTCTGTTTGGACGCGAAGACGGCGCGCGCCTCGGGCGTGATGCCCGGCGCGATCAGCACCTCGACGAACTGCTTGTTGTCGCCGATCCTGCGTGCAGTGGCTTCGTCCAGCGGCCGGTTGCAGGCCACGATGCCGCCATAGGCCGAGGTCGGGTCGGTCTGCCAGGCCTTGGCGTAGGCCTCCACCAGGCTGGCACCGACGGCCACGCCGCAGGGGTTGGCGTGCTTGACGATCACGCACGCGGCGCCGTCGAAGGTCTTGACGCATTCCCACGCCGCGTCGGCGTCGGCGATGTTGTTGTAGCTCAGCGCCTTGCCCTGCAGCTGCGTCCAGCCGGCAAGCAGCCCGGGGGCCGGCGCCGCGTCGCGGTAGAAGGCCGCGCTCTGGTGCGGGTTCTCGCCATAGCGCATGTCCTGCGTCTTCGTCAGCTGCAGCGTCACGACCGCGGGGAAGGGCTCGCGCGCGGGCACCGCGGCGGCGCGGTCCTCGGCGCCGGGCTCGAGCGCGCCGAGGTAGTTGCTGATCATGCCGTCGTAGGCCGCGGTGTGCGCGTAGACCTTCTTCGCGAGCATGAACCTGGTGCTGCGTTCGACGCCGCCGGCCTTCAGCTCGGTCAGCACCTGCGCATAGTCGGCGGGGTCGATGACCACCGCCACGTCGGCCCAGTTCTTGGCCGCCGCGCGCAGCATCGCCGGGCCGCCGATGTCGATGTTCTCGATCGCGTCTTCCAGCGTGCAGTCGGGCCGCGCCGTGGCCTGTGCGAAGGGGTAGAGGTTGACGATCAGCAGGTCGATGGTGGCGATGCCGTGCTCTGCCAGTGCCGCCATGTGTTCGGGCCGGTCGCGCCGCGCCAGCAGGCCGCCGTGGATGCGCGGATGCAGCGTCTTCACGCGGCCGTCGAGCATCTCGGGAAACCCGGTCAGCTCGGCGACTTCGGTGACGGCCAGGCCGGCATCGGCGAGCAGCCGCGCGGTGCCGCCGGTGGACAGCAGCCGCACGCCCAGCGCGGCGAGCGCGCGGGCCAGTTCGACGATGCCGTGTTTGTCGGAAACGGACAGGAGTGCAGTCGGCTGCGACATGGTGCAAACGATCCTTCCGCCAGGCCGCACGGCCCGGCTTCACTTCATCAGTTTATGGTCCAGCAGCTTGCGCCGCAGCGTGTTGCGGTTGATGCCCAGCCACTCGGCCGCCTTGCTCTGGTTGCCCTCGGCGTGGCGCAACACCACGTCGAGCAGCGGCTTCTCGGCCGCGCCCAGGAACAACTCGTGCAGCCCGTTGGGCTCGGCGCCGCGCAGGTCCCTGAAATACTGCTCCACGCTGGCGCGCAGGCACTCGTCGATGGCCTTTTTACTCATGCGGCGAGCCTGGAGCCGTCGTCGTTCGACGCCGGCAGCCGCAGATGGCGGTCGGCGAGCTGGTCGAAGAAGTCGCGCACGGCATCGACCTGCATGCGGCAATCGTCGATGGTGTTCATGGCGGCACGGAAGGCCTCGCCGCCCGGCAACACACGCACCGCCCAGCCGATGTGCTTGCGCGCGCTGCGCACGCCGGTGTATTCGCCGTACAGCGCGTAATGCTCGTGCAGGTGCGCGGTGAGCCAGCGCTGCACGTCGCGCACCGGCGGCGGCGGCAGCAGCTCGCCGTGCGCGAGATAGTGCGCGATCTCGCCGAAGATCCACGGCCGCCCCAGCGCGGCGCGGCCGATCATCAGCGCGTCGGCACGCGTATGTTCGAGCACCGCGCGCGCACGGGCCGGGGAGTCGATGTCGCCGTTGGCGACCACCGGCACCGCCAGCGCCGCCTTCACCGCGGCCACGGTGTCGTACTCGGCCACGCCGCCGTAGCCCTGTTCGCGGGTGCGGCCGTGCACGGTGATCATCGCCACGCCGGCGGCTTCGGCGGCACGCGCCAGGCGCAGCGCATTGCGCTCGGTGGCGCACCAGCCGCTGCGCATCTTCAGCGTCACCGGAACGTTGCGCGGCGCACAGGCAGCGACCACGGCTTCGACGATGGCGATGGCCAGCGTTTCGTCCTGCATCAGCGCCGAGCCGGCCCACTTGCTGCACACCTTCTTGGCCGGGCAGCCCATGTTGATGTCGATGATCATCGCGCCGCGGTCGATGTTGTAGCGCGCCGCGTCGGCCATCTCGGCCGGGTCGACGCCGGCGATCTGCACCGCGATCGGCGCCGGCTCGCCGCCGTGGTCGGCGCGGCGCGAGGTCTTCAGCGTGTGCCACAGCTCGCGCTTGCTGGTCACCATCTCGCTCACCGCATAACCCGCACCCAGGCTGCGGCAGAGCACGCGGAAGGGCCGGTCGGTGACCCCGGCCATCGGGGCAACGAACAGGTTGTTGGGCAGTTCGATCGGGCCGATGCGCATGGGCTGGGCGGGGGCAGGTAGAAACGCGCGCTGCTGAAAAATGAGGCGCGAGTATAGCCGCCGCACCTGCGCCGGGCGCGGCCGCGACGCTGCCGATAATGACGCACATCAATGGAAGCCTGGTTGCACTCCCTGCTCACGGCGCTGGCGCTGCCGCAATATGGGCTGTCGACGGTGTTCGTCGTCTCGCTCGTCTCGGCCACGCTGCTGCCGCTGGGCAGCGAGCCGGCGGTGTTCGGGCTCGTCAAGCTCAACCCCGGGATGTTCTGGCCGGCCATCCTCGTGGCCACCGCGGGCAACACCATCGGCGGCGCCATCACGTGGTGGATGGGCTACGGCGCCGAGGTGCTGTACGAGCGCGTCAAGCACAAGCGGCTCCATGCCCGTGCGCTGGACTGGCTCGAAGGCTTCGGCCCCAAGGCCTGCCTGTTGTCCTGGCTGCCCGGCGTCGGCGACCCGCTGTGCGCGGTGGCGGGCTGGCTGAAGCTGCCCTTCTGGCCCTGCGTGATGTACATGGCGATCGGCAAGTTCGCGCGCTACCTCACGATGACGGCGTCGTTGCTCTGGTTCTTTCCGGGGCAGTTCACGCCATGACGGCGGCGGCGGCAGAATCACCGCCTTTGCGGCGCCGTGCCGCGGCCCAAGGACATCCATGACGGCGACGACGCCCGCGTACGACGAGCTCTCCGGCACCTGGCTGCGTTTGCACCGCCTGGGCCACCTGCAGTCGCTGGCCGGCTGGGACCAGGCGGCCAACATGCCGCCCAGGGGCAACGAGGCGCGCGCCGCGGCGATGGCCGAGATGGCGGCGCTGCTGCACCGCATGGTCACCGACCCGAAACTGCCCGACCAGCTCGGCCGTGCCGAACAGGAGCCGCTGTCCGATCTGCAGCGCGCCAACCTGCGCGAGATGCACCGCCAGTGGCGCGCCTCCAACGCCCTGCCCGAATCGCTGGTGCAGCGTCAGAAGCTGGCCACCTCGCGCTGCGAGCACGCCTGGCGCACGCAGCGGCCGGCCAACGACTGGAAGGGCTACCTCGCCAACTTCCGCGACGTGCTCGCGCTCGGCCGCGAGGAAGCGGCGCTGCTGTCGGTGAAGACCGGGCTGTCGAAGTACGACGCCTTGATGGATCGCTACGAGCCCGGCATGACCAGCGCCCAGCTCGACCGCGTCTTCGGCGAGGTGCGGCAATGGCTGCCGGAGCTGATCCAGCGTGTCATCGACAAGCAGTCGCGCGAACCGGTGATCGATCCCGTGGGCCCGTTCCCGCAGGCGGCGCAGCATGCGCTGTGCAGGCAGGTCATCGGCATGCTGGGCTTCGACTTCGAGGCCGGGCGGCTGGACGTGAGCACGCATCCGTTCTGTGGCGGCGTCCCCGAGGACGTGCGCATGACGACACGCTTTCGCGAGGACGACTTCCTGGGCAGCCTGATGGGCACGGTGCATGAAACCGGGCATGGCCGCTACGAGCAGAACCTGCCGCGCGACCTGCTCGGCCAACCGGTGGCCGAGGCGCGGTCGATGGCGCTGCACGAGAGCCAGAGCCTGAGCTTCGAGATGCAGCTCGGCAGCCACCCCGGCTTCATCAGTCGCCTGGCACCACTGGTGCGCGCCGCCTTCGGCGACCAGCCGGCCTTCGAGGCGGGCAACCTGCACCGCCTGATGACACGCGTCAGGCGCGGCTTGATCCGCGTCGACGCCGACGAGGTCACCTACCCGGCGCACATCATCCTGCGCTACGAGATCGAGCGCCCGCTGATCGAGGGCGAGATCGAGCCCGAGGACATCCCCGCGCTGTGGGACGCCAAGATGATGGAGCTGCTGGGCGTGGACACGCGCGGCAACGTCAAGGACGGGCCGCTGCAGGACGTGCACTGGCCCGAGTCGCTGTTCGGCTACTTCCCGTGTTATTCACTCGGGGCGATGTACGCGGCGCAGTGGTTCGCGGCGATGCGCCGCGCCATGCCCGACCTCGACGAGCGCATCGCTCGCGGCGACCTGGCCGCCGTCTTCGACTGGCTGCGCGACAACATCTGGAGCCAGGCCAGCCGCTGGACCACCGACGAACTGGCGCGGCGCGCCAGCGGCGAGGCGCTGAACCCGGCGCACTTCAAGGCGCACCTCGAGGCGCGCTACCTGGGCTGAGCGTCTTGCGCCGGTAGCGATGGCAGCGCCTGCTCGAGGTCGTCCAGCACCTCGTCCAGCCGCCGCAAGGTGCGCGCCAGGCGGCTGCGCAGTGGTCGGTGGCGACCGAGCAGCGTGCGCGCGGTGTCGTCGAGCACGGCATCGTCGAGCACCAGGCCGTGGCGCCGCAACTGCGCCTGCAGCACGCCACGGCGCGAACGCAAGTCGGCACGTGTGCGCTGGTAGGCGTGTTCGGCCAGGCGGCGCCGCTGCGAATAGCCGAAGGTGTTGGCCAGGAACATCGCCGGGTCGCGGCGGTCGGGCTCGAAGAGCAGCACGTCGGTGCCCGGGTGGCTGGACTCGTAGCCTTTCATGCCGAGCTCCAGCCGCGAGTGGATCAGCGTGCGGAACATCTGGCTCAGCACCACCGGCAGGCCGCCGTCGACCAGATGAGGGATCACCTCCTCGCCGCCGGCCAGCACGCGGTGGCGCGCCGGATGCGAGGCGTCGAAGGGCACCAGCGGGTTCAGGCACAGCACCAGGTCCAGGCCCATCTCGAGCAGCACGCTGGCATGCAGCGTCTTCTTCAACGCGCCGTCGACGTACCAGCGGCCGTCGATCGCCACCGGTGGAAACAGCCCCGGCAAGGCCGCGCTCGCCGCCACCGCCTGCGAGATCGGCACATGGTCCCAGCCGGGCATGCCGAAGGGCGCCCGCGTGCCGCGGTCGAGGTCGGTGGCCACCAGCACCAGGCGGTGGTGCAGGCAGCGAAAGTCGTTGCTGCGGCCGGGCACCGCCAGCAGCCGGCGCACCTGGGCTTCGACCACGGCGTGGCTGAAGACGCCGGTGGGCAGGGCGCGGCCCAGCCTTTCCAGCGCCGACAACAGGCTGTCGCCCTTGAACGCGTAGCGGTACGCGGCCTGCCCCGTGAGCCCCGGCAGTGCCGCGGCGCGGCGCGCCAGTTCAGCCACCGCCGGGCGCAGGAATACCGACGGTTGCACCAGGTCTTCGCTGCGCGCGTTGTTCTCGATGAAGGCGGAACACAGCTGCCGCGGTGTCATGCCGTTGGCCAGTGCCGCGGCGACGAAGCTGCCGGCCGAGACGCCGACATAACCGGACAGGTCGCTGAAGTCGACGGCCGGCAGGGCCTCTTGCAGCGCGCACAAGGCGCCGATCTCGTAGATCGCTCCCAGCGGCCCGCCGCCGGCCAGCGCCAGCCCGATGCGGGCGGTGCAGGCAGGCGGCCGGGGGGCTGTGTGGCGACGGGGCATGGAGGAGGTGGCGGGTCAGGTGCAAAGAAGGGCGCCAGCGGCGCCCTTCGAGCAGGTTCGGCGCCGCATCAGTACAGCGGCACGGTCCGGACCAGGCCTGCAATCAGGCCGCGGCCGTCTTGCGCGCGCGCCGCACCGGTGCCTTGGCAGCCGGCTTGGCCTTGGCCGGCGCAGCCTTCGCCGTCTTGGCAGCACGCGGCGCCCTGCCCGGAGCGGCTTTCGACAGCTTGGCCACCGCGGCGGCCAGTGCATCGACGCGCTTGACCAGCGCGTCCACGTCCTTGGCCGTCGGCACGCCGAGCTTGCCCATCGCCTTGGCGGTACGAGCTTCGAAGATGGCTTCGAGCTTGTCCCAGTTCTGGCCGGCCCTGGCTGTGACGGTGTCGGCCATGGCGCTCATCCTGCCCGTGACCTCGCTGATCTTGTCTTCGGCCATGCCCTGGGTCTTCTTCTGCAGGCTCATGCCTTCCTTGACCAGGGCCTCGAACACCTTGGTGCCCTCTTCCTGCGCCTTGGAGAAGGCGCCCATGCCGGCCAGCCAGATCTGCTGTGCCGAGTCCTTGACCGACGCCGCGAGGTGGCTGCTTTGCTGACCAGCGGCAGTCGTGCTCTTCATCTTCTTGACCATGGTGATTCCTCTTGGTTTATCGGTGCGATGCAGTAATCGACAAGGCCGCGCAAGGCTTGCCTTGACAAGTGAAATATAGGGTTCACCCCTGGGGGACGCAGCCTAATTCTCTAGTGAGACGGCTCTATGCTTGCCCCGAATCGAGCTGCCCGACACAGGAGAGAGACATGCAGTATTTCGTCACCGGCGCCACCGGCTTTATCGGCAAGCGGCTGGTCAAGGCCCTGCTCGCACGGCGTGGATCCAAGGTGCACTTCCTGGTGCGGCCGGGCAGTGAAGGCAAGGTCGCGGCGCTGCTCGAGTACTGGGGCGTGTCCAGGACGCGCGCGCTGCCCGTCAGTGGCGACCTCACGTCGAAGAAGCTGGGCGTGGCGGCAGGAGCGATCAAGGCGCTGAAGGGCCAGATCGACGCCGTCTACCACCTCGCTGCCGTCTATGACCTGGGCGCCGACGAGCAAGCGCAGGTGCAGGTGAACATCGAGGGCACGCGCAACATGGTGGAGTTCGCCAAGGCAGTGGCTGCCGGGCATGTGCACCACGTCAGCAGCATCGCCGCCGCCGGCTTGTACGAAGGCGTGTTCCGCGAGGACATGTTCGAAGAGGCGGAAGGCCTGGAGCACCCCTACTTCATGACCAAGCACGAAAGCGAAAAGATCGTGCGCAAGGAGTGCAAGGTGCCGTGGACGGTGTACCGCCCGGCCCTGGTGGTGGGCGACAGCAGCACCGGCGAGATGGACAAGATCGACGGCCCCTACTATTTCTTCAAGCTGATCCAGCGCATGCGGCAGATCCTGCCGCCGTGGCTGCCCAGCGTCGGCATCGAGGGCGGCCGCATCAACATCGTGCCGGTGGACTTCGTGGTCCGTTGCATCGACCACCTCAGCCACGGCAAGGCCGCACTGAACGGCAAGTGCTTCCACCTGGTGGACCCGATGGGCTACCGTGTCGGCGACGTGCTGGACATCTTCAGCAAGGCCGCCCACGCGCCCAAGATGAACCTGTTCATCAACGCCGCGCTGCTGGGTTTCATCCCGAAGAGCGTGAAGAAGGGGCTGATGTCGCTGGCACCGGTGCGGCGCATCCGCAACGCGGTGATGAAGGACCTGGGCCTGCCCGACGACATGCTCACCTTCGTCAACTTCCCGACCCGCTACGACCGGCGCGAACTCGACGCAGCGCTCGCGGGCAGCGGCATCGAATGCCCCCGGCTGGACGACTACGCCTGGCGGCTGTGGGACTACTGGGAACGCCACCTCGACCCCGACTTGTTCATCGACCGCAGCCTCAAGGGCACGGTCGGCGGCAAGGTGGTGCTGGTGACCGGCGGCAGCTCGGGCATCGGCCTGGCCGCGGCGCAGAAGTTTGCCGAGGCCGGTGCCATCACCATCATCTGCGCGCGCGGCGAGGACAAGCTGGCCGAGGCGGTGGCTCAGATCCGCGCCACGGCGGGCAAGGACGCCCGCGTCCACAGCTACAGCGTGGACATCACCGACGAAGCCGGCTGCCGCGAGTTCATCGCGACGCTGGAGCGCGAACACGGCGGCGTGGACTTTCTCGTCAACAACGCCGGCCGCAGCATCCGCCGCGCCATCGAGAGCAGCTACGACCGCTTCCACGACTTCCAGCGCACGATGGACCTCAACTACTTCGGCTGCCTGCGCGTGACCATGGGCCTGCTGCCGGGCATGGTGAAGAAGCGCAAGGGCCATGTCGTGAACATCAGCTCGATCGGTGTGCTGACCAACGCGCCGCGCTTTTCCGCCTATGTCGCCAGCAAGGCGGCGCTGGACGCATGGACGCGCTGCGCGAGCAGCGAATACGCCGACCTCGGCGTCACCTTCACGACCATCAACATGCCGCTGGTGCGCACGCCGATGATCGCGCCGACCAAGATCTACCAGAACGTGCCCACGCTGGCGCCCGAAGAGGCGGCCGACATGATCGCCCAGGCCTGCATCCACAAGCCCGTGCGCATCGCCACCCGCTTGGGCATCACCGGCGAGCTGCTGCACGCCACGGCGCCGCGCATTGCGCAGATCGTGATGAACACCGCCTTCCGCATGTTCCCCGACAGCGAAGCAGCCAAGGGAGAAAAGGGCGCCAGGCCGCAGCTCAGCGCCGAGGCGGTGGCAATGCAGCAGATGATGCGCGGCATCCACTTCTAGCCCTTGCAGAGCAACCTGGAGGCCGCCGTGCACAGCCCTCACCACCCCCGCCGCCGCCAAGTGCTGGCCGCCGCAGCAATGGCCACCGTCTGGCCGCTGGCGCGGGCCCAGGCGCAAACCACAAGCCGGCCGCTCGGTGCGGTGGGGGTGTTCGCCCTGCTCGGCGACACCTTCCAGCTGAGCCAACCGGCCGACGTCACCGACACGCGACTCCAGCGCACGTCGCGCGACACGGTCGACCTCAAGGGCCTGGGCTTCGACCAGGCGGCGCTGCGCGCCGCCAACGAGGCGCTGAACAAGCTGCAGCCGCGGGCCCAGGTGCACATGTACCGCGCCACGACGCCGCTGACACTGGCCGAGCAGCGCGCCATCGCCGACGGCGCGCGCCGCGCCGAACTGCCGGCGTGGATCGTCGCCGCGATCACGGCCAAGCAGCTCAGCCACGTGCTGCTGGTCACGGGTGGGCGCGGCGACGCCAGTTTCGCGGTCCTCGGCGGTCACGCCGTCGGCCGTGGCACGGTCGAGGGCATCGGCTTTTATCTCGACAAGACGACCGAGATCAAGAACCTCGAAACCGGCCAGGGATCGGTGGGCTTTCTCGGACCCTACGTGATGATCCGGCTGCAGCTGATGGATGTCGAGTCGGGCGAGGTGGTGGCGCAGCAAGACGTCCGCGCCTCGCGCATCGCCGCCGGACGGCGCGACGAGGACGCCACCAATGTCTGGAACGCGCTGTCACCGACCGAAAAGGTCGACACCCTGCGCGAGATGATCCACCGCAACATGGAACGCGTGTTGCCGCAGTTGCTGGCTGCGCGCTGAGGCAGTCAGTCGGCGATCTGCAGCACCAGCTTGCCGAAGTTCTCGCCGCTGAAGAGCTTGTTCAGGGCCACGGGGAAGGCCGCCACGCCACCCGTGGCCACGTCCTCGCGGCTCTTCATGCGGCCGTCCTTCAGGTAGCCGGCCAGCTCGGCGATGGCCTGCGGGTAGCGGTCGGCGTAGTCGAAGACGACCATGCCCTGCATGCGCGCCCGGTTGACGAGCAGCGACAGGTAGTTCTTCGGCCCTTGCACTGCCGTCGTGTTGTTGTACTGGCTGATGGCGCCGCAGATGACGACGCGCGCGCCGCGCGCCAGGCGGGCGAGCACGGCGTCGAGGATGTCGCCGCCGACGTTGTCGAAGTAGACGTCCACGCCGTGCGGGCAGTGTTCCCTGAGGCCGTCCTTCACGGGGTCCCAGTGGGCGGCGCCAGGTGGCGAGGCCGCCGCGCCGCCACCTTGCGGTGGCGGTGCCTTGTAGTCGATGCAGGCGTCGAAGCCGAGTTCACGCACCACCCAGTCGCACTTGGCCGGGCCGCCGGCGATGCCGACGACGCGGCAGCCCTTGATGCGGGCCAGCTGCCCCACCGTCTGCCCCACGGCGCCGGCGGCGCCGGAGACGACGACGGTCTGGCCCGGTTGTGGCTGCCCCACGTCGATGAGGCCGAAGTAGGCGGTCATGCCCGGCATGCCCAGCACGTTGAGCCACTGCGTCGGCGTGCCCAGGCGCAGGTCGATCCTGGCCAGGCCGCTGCGCGCGAGCTGTTCGCCGGCGACGCTGAAGTACTCCTGCACGCCCAGCCCGCCGGTGACAGGGTCAGCCACGGCAAAGGCCAGGTTGTGCGAGGCGACGACGACACCCACACCGCCGGCACGCATGACCTCGCCGATGGCCACGGGCGCGATGTAGCTCTTGCCCTCGTTCATCCAGCCGCGCATCGCCGGGTCGAGCGACAGCGCCAGGGTCTTGACCAGCACGCCGCCGGCGCCGGGTTCGGCCACCGGCTCGGTCGTGAACTGCCAGTTCTCGGCCGTGGGCCGACCGACGGGGCGTGAGGCCAGGCGGACCTGGTGGTTGGCGAGGCTGGTGAGCGATGCGGTCATGGCAACTCCGGTGGGCGTAGCCAGAGATCGTAGTGGCGCCATGCGTCGCCAGCCGTCACCCTGGCGACGGCGCAGGCCCCCGAGGCCGATGCCGGCAGACTGTCAGGGCGCCTTCGACAGCGCCGTGACGGTGTAATTGCCGTCGATGCGTTCGACCGCGAAGCGCACGCGGTCACCCACGGCCAAGCCGTCCAGCAACTGCGGCGGGCGCACGCGGTAGACCATGACCATCGGCGGCATGTCCAGATGCTTGATCTCACCGTGCTTGAGCGTGAGGCGAGCACTGGCCTTGTCGACCTTGGTCACCTCGCCGCTGGCCATCGGCACCTGGGCCAGCGCCAGCGTGGACACCGCGAGTGCGGCAAACAGGGTCAGGGCTTTCTTCATTCGGTTTTCCTGCTGCTCGCGGCAGCTTGACAGTTGATCGTGTGAGACTCGCTTGCCGGCCCCGGGTTCCCGGCGTAGCAGCGGCAGTTTCCTACAATCTTCACATCCACCGTCCCGCGAGCCGCCATGACCGCCCCCACCGACCACGATCTCGGCCACATCACCGCGCGCGACCAGGCCGAGATCCTGGCCCAGGCGCTGCCCTACATCCGCCGCTTCCACGGCCGCACGCTGGTCATCAAGTACGGCGGCAACGCCATGACCGACCCCGCGCTGCAGCAGGACTTTGCCGAGGACATCGTGCTGCTCAAGCTGGTGGGCATGAACCCGATCGTGGTCCATGGCGGCGGGCCGCAGATCGACGAGGCGCTCACCAGGTTGGGCAAGAAGGGCACCTTCATCCAGGGCATGCGCGTCACCGACGAAGAGACGATGGAAGTCGTCGAGTGGGTGCTGGCCGGCCAGGTGCAGCAGGACATCGTGGGCCTCATCAATGCCGCCGGCGGCAAGGCGGTGGGCCTGACCGGGCGCGACGGCGGTCTCATCCGTGCGCGCAAGCTCAAGCTGCTGGACAAGAACGACCCGCGGGTGGAACACGACGTCGGCCAGGTCGGCGAGATCACCGCCATCGACCCCAGCGTCGTCAAGGCCTTGCAGGACGACCAGTTCATCCCTGTCATCAGCCCGATCGGCTTCGGCGAGTACAACGAAAGCTACAACATCAACGCCGACCTCGTGGCCAGCAAGCTGGCGACCGTGCTGAAGGCCGAAAAGCTGATGCTGCTGACCAACACGCCGGGCGTGCTGGACAAGTCCGGCCAGCTGCTGACCAACCTGAGCGCACGCGAGATCGACGAGCTGTTCGCCGACGGCACCATCAGCGGCGGCATGCTGCCCAAGATCGCCGGCGCGCTGGACGCCGCCAAGAGCGGCGTCAACGCGGTGCACATCATCGACGGCCGCGTGCCGCACGCGATGCTGCTCGAGATCCTGACCGACCAGGCCTACGGCACGATGATCCGCTCGCATTGAGAGCGGATCGAAGATGCGCGGCCCCCGCACCGTCTGGCTGTTCGACCTCGACGACACACTGCACGACGCCTCGCGCGCCAGCATGCCCGGTATCCACGAAGCCATGGGGGCGTATATCGAGCTGCACCTGGGCCTGACCCAGGAGCAGTCCAATGCGCTGCGCCGCCGCTACTGGCTGCGCTACGGCGCCACGCTGCTCGGCCTGATACGCCACCATGGCGTCGATGCGGGGCACTTCCTGCACGCCACGCACCAACTCCCCGGGCTGGAGGACCGTGTGCGCGGCCACCGCCATGACCTGGCCGCACTGCAAGGCCTGCCCGGCCGCAAGGTGCTGCTGACCAACGCGCCGGCCGCCTACACCGCACGCGTGCTCGGCGTGCTCGGCATCGCCCGCTGCTTCGAGCAGATCGTCACCATCGAGGACATGCACATGTTCGGCCAGCTGCGGCCCAAACCCGACACGCGCATGCTGCGCCGCCTGGCGGCACGGCTGCGCGTGCACCCGGCGCAATGCGTGCTCGTCGAAGACACGCCGGGCCACCTGAAGGCGGCGCGCAGCCTCGGCATGGGAACCGTGTGGATGCGCCGCTTCCGCCCCGGCCTGCGCTCGGCAGCGGGCGTGGACCGACGCGTGGCGGCGCTGCGCCAGTTGCGGCGCTGACAGCGTGCGAGTTCTCGCGCTGCGCTCGCGACCCGCCGCTACGCGACGCGGTTTCCTGCCCCGCCGCGAGCGCTTGAATGTCAGTGTTTACCTGCACCAAAGGCCCCGCAGGCCGTGTGCCAGAATTCCCCTGCATCCTTCGCCCACCGACTCTCGTGACCGCCAGCCCCGAAGCACCGAACCCGGTCGAAGGTGAAGGCCCAGCAGCGCCCGCGGTCGAGCCCGGTTCCGCGCCCGCCCTTGCCCGCAAACGGCCGCGTCCCGGCGAGCGCCGCGTGCAGATCCTGCAGACGCTGGCCCGCATGCTCGAGCAGCCCGGCGCCGAGCGCGTCACCACGGCTGCGCTGGCGGCGCGGCTGGAAGTCAGCGAAGCGGCGCTCTACCGCCACTTTGCAAGCAAGGCGCAGATGTTCGAGGGTCTGATCGAGTTCATCGAAACCAGCATCTTCACGCTCGTCAACCAGATCGTCGAGCGCGAACCCTCGGGCGCTGCGCAGGCGCAGAAGATCGCCGCCGTGCTGCTGCAGTTCGGTGAAAGGAACCCCGGCATGGCGCGCGTGATGGTCGGCGACGCGCTCGTCTTCGAGCACGAACGGCTGACGGCGCGCATGAGCCAGTTCTTCGACCGCGTCGAATCCCAACTGCGGCAGAGCCTGCGCCTGGCGGCCGAGGCGGCGGGATCAGCCACGCCCACGGTCGATGCGCAGGCGCTGGCGTCGGCGTTGACGGCGCTGCTCGTCGGCCGCCTGCAGCGCTACGCGCGCTCGGGCTTCAAGCGCTTGCCTACCGAACACCTCGAGCCCGCGCTGCAACGCCTCACCTCTTGAGGCCCACGGTGGTGGCTGATTGCCAGCGCTGCATACACTCGCAGCATGAGCCCGGAGGACCTCCATTGACCCTGCCTGCCGTCGAATCGCTGCTGGCGCGCGCCGAATCGCTGCTCGCGCGCCTGGAAGCCGTGCTGCCGCATGCAGCCACGGCGCCCGACTGGGCCGCCTCGGTGGCCTTGCGCTACCGCCGCCGCGGCAGCGCCGGCGTGCTGGAGCCGGTGCGGCATGTGTCCACCATCCGCTTGGCCGACCTGAAGGAGGTCGAGCCGCAGAAGGAGCGCCTGCTGCGCAACACCGAACAGTTCGTGGCCGGTCGCGGCGCCAACAACGTGTTGCTCACCGGCGCCCGCGGCACCGGCAAGAGCTCGCTCATCAAGGCCTGCCTGAACGAGTTCGCGCCGCGCGGTCTGCGGCTGATCGAGGTCGACAAGGCCGATCTGGTGGACCTGCCCGACCTCGTCGACCTGGTGGCCGAACGGCCCGAGCGCTTCATCGTCTTCTGCGACGACCTCAGCTTCGACGAAGGCGAGCCCGGCTACAAGGCGCTCAAGAGCGTGCTCGACGGCTCGGTGGCGCAGGCCAGCGACAACCTGCTGATCTATGCCACCAGCAACCGCCGCCACCTGCTGCCCGAGTACATGAAGGAAAACCTCAGCTACCAGCACACCGAGGACGGCGAGGTGCATCCGGGCGAGGGGGTGGAGGAGAAGATCTCGCTGTCCGAGCGCTTCGGCCTGTGGATCAGCTTCTACCCCTTCACGCAGGCCGAGTACCTGGCCATCGTCGCTCAGTGGTTGCGCTTCTTCGGCGCCGACGAGGACGCTATTCGCCAGGCGCGGCAGGAGTCGCTGGTGTGGGCGCTGGAGCGCGGTTCGCGTTCGGGCCGGGTGGCGCAGCAGTTCGCGCGCGACTATGCAGGGCGCCGTGAGCGCTGAACACGCGCCGATGAATGCCGAGAAACAGGCGCCGCGCAGTCCGGTGGACGTCGCGGTAGGCGTACTGATCGACGCCGGCGGCCGCTTCCTTCTCACCTCGCGCCCGCCGGGCAAGGTCTATGCGGGCTACTGGGAATTCCCCGGCGGCAAGGTCGAAGCCGGCGAGAGCATCGAGCAGGCGCTGCGGCGCGAGCTGCACGAGGAGATCGGCATCACCATCGCCGCGCCCCAGCCCTGGCAGGTGGAACTGGTCGACTACCCGCACGCTCTCGTTCGCCTGCATTTCTGCAAGGTCTTTGCGTGGCTAGGCCTGCCCTTTACCCAGAAGTTTTCGCCTAATCCGATGTCCAATCGCGCAGGGACAGACCTCTGCAAAGGGATTGCAGTTCTGAATAGCCTCGCCACATGATTTGGTGCCCTGGCGGCGCATCTTTTGCGCGCCC
>JAUXVE010000152.1 GCA_030680415.1 Rubrivivax sp. | reverse complement strand
ACTGGTGGCCGAGCTGGCGCACGCGCCGGCCACGGTCGAGCAGTTGCTGGCCTTCAAGGCCGGCGACTTCATCGAGCTCGACCTGAAGAAGGTCATCGAAACCAAGGTCTCGGGCGTGCCGCTGTTCGACTGCCACTACGGTACCTCCAACGGCAAGTACGCGCTGAAGGTCAACGAGTGGCTGGCCGGCTCCGCCGTGGGCTGGCTGGACGCGGCGCGTGCCGCCTGAACAGGCCGGGAACAGACCCGGCCCGCCTTCGCAGTGCTTATCTTCGGCACCGTCGTGCCGATAAGGCATTGCTGGCCTGCCGCAGGCATCCGCTGGATCCTGCCGCCAGACCTCAACGACGAACGGACCGATGAGCGCTCTCCTGTCTTCCCTCGACCTGCCTCAGCAAGCAGGCGCCCCCGAGTTCAGCTTCGGTGCGGCCGACTTCGAGCGTGTGCGAACCCTGATCTACCAGCGCGCGGGCATCAGCCTGCACGCCGGCAAGCAGGCGATGGTCTACAGCCGGCTGTCGCGCCGCCTGCGGGAACTCGGACATGACTCATTCGGCAGCTACCTGCAATGGCTGGAGCGGGCCACCGGCTCCGCGGGCGAGCAGGAGTGGCAGGAATTCGTCAACTGCCTGACCACCAACCTGACCGCCTTCTTCCGCGAGGAACATCACTTCCCGGTGTTGGCGGCGGAGTTGGCCCGGCTCGGCAGCAAGAGCCTGCGCATCTGGTGCAGCGCAGCTTCGACCGGCGAAGAGCCCTACTCGCTGGCGATGACGGTCATCGAAGCGCTGGGCGCGAAGGCCGACGCCAGGATCCTGTGCAGCGACATCGACACCAAGGTGCTCGCCAGTGCCCGCCGCGGCGTCTACGCGGCCGACGCGCGCGGCTTGAGCCCGGAGCGGCTGCGCCGGCACTTCCTGCGCGGCAGCGGCGCCAACAGTGGTTCGATCCGCGTCAAGCCGGAGTTGCAGCGCATCGTCGAGTTTCGCGCGCACAACCTGATGGACGAGCGCTGGGCGCTGGGCGACGCCTTCGACATCGTGTTCTGCCGCAACGTGATGATCTACTTCGATGCCCCGACGCAGCGCCGCGTGCTGGAGCGCATGCATCGCGTGATGCAGCCGCACGGCCTGTTGTTCGCCGGGCATTCCGAGAACTTCAGCGCCTCCAGGGATCTCTTCCGCCTGCGCGGCAAGACGGTCTACGAGCGCGTCTGAGGTCGCCGCCCCATGCCGCACCACGCCACCCACCGGCACCCGCCCGGCGCCACCACGACACCGCGCCTGAAGCAGCTGAAAGCCGCGTCGCGCCGGCCAGGCGAGGCCTCGTTCTTCTGGTACGAGCCCCAGTTCCAGTGCGAGGCGGTGAAGGTGCTGCCCGGCGAGTACTTCGTGCACGAGGAAGACCTGCTGATCATGACCACGCTGGGCTCGTGCATCGCGGCCTGCCTGTGGGACAGCAAGGCGCGCGTCGGCGGCCTGAACCACTTCATGCTGCCCGAGGGCAGCGGCCAGGACTCGGCGAGTACAGGTGGTGGTCGCTACGGCTCCTACGCGATGGAGCTCTTGATCAACGAACTGCTCAAGCGCGGCGCGACACGCTCGACGCTGGAAGCCAAGGTCTTCGGCGGCGGCCAGGTCATCGCCGGCATGGCGACCATGAACGTCGGCGAGCGCAACACGCGCTTCGTCCTCGACTACCTGCAGACCGAACACATACCCGTCGTCAGCAAGGACGTGCTCGACATCTACCCGCGCAAGGTGTGCTTTCTGCCGGCCAGCGGCAAGGCCATGGTCAAGCGCCTGGCCCCGACCCAGGCTGCAGCCTTGCTGGCGCAGGAACGCGCCGCCGCACAACGGGTGACGCCGACCGCCACTGCCGGCGGTTCGGTCGACCTGTTCTGAAGCCCGCCGCAACGACACCAGGACAAGGAACGGAAGAACATGGTCAAGACACGCGTTTTGGTGGTCGATGACTCAGCGCTGGTGCGCAGTCTGCTCACCGAGATCATCAACCGGCAGCCCGACATGCAGTGCGTCGGCGCCGCGGCTGACCCGCTGGTCGCGCGCGAGATGATCCGCGAGCTCGACCCCGACGTGATCACGCTGGACGTCGAGATGCCGCGCATGGACGGCATCGACTTCCTGGCCAAACTGATGCGGCTGCGGCCGATGCCGGTGGTGATGGTGTCCACGCTCACGGACCGCGGCGCCGACGTGACGCTGAGGGCACTGGAGCTGGGTGCCATCGACTTCGTCGCCAAGCCCAAGATCGGCGTCGCCGACGGCCTGCGGCTGCTGGCCGACGACATCACCGCCAAGGTGCGCATTGCTGCCAGGGCGCATATCCGCAAGCCGCCCGTGAACGGCCTCCAGCGAGCCGGTGCGCCGCCATCGCCCGCGCGATCCGCGGCGGCGCCCCCGGCGCTGGGCCGGCTGTCGACCGAGAAGATCGTCTTCATCGGCGCTTCCACCGGCGGCACCGAGGCGACGAAGGAAGTGCTGCTGGGTCTGCCGGCCGACGCACCCGCCGTCATGATCACCCAGCACATGCCGCCCGGCTTCACGCGGACCTACGCCGCGCGGCTCGACAGCCTGTGCCGCATCAGCGTCAAGGAGGCCACCGACGGCGAACGCGTGCTGCCCGGTCACGCCTACATCGCACCCGGAGGCCTGCATCTGAGCGTCGAGCGCTCCGGCGCCAACTACATCGCCCGCGTGCGCGACGGCGAGCCGGTGAACCGCCACAAGCCTTCGGTGGAGGTGCTGTTCCTGTCGGCCGCCCGTGTCGTCGGGCCCAATGCATTGGGCATCATGCTCACCGGCATGGGAGCCGACGGCGCGACGGCCATGAAGACCATGCGCGACGCGGGCAGCTGGAACGTGGCACAGGACGAGGCGAGCTGCGTCGTCTTCGGCATGCCCAAGGAAGCCATCGCCGCCAACGCCACGCACGAAGTGCTGCCGCTGGGCGCGATCGCCCCCATGCTGCTCGAACGGCTGCGCAGCACCTCGAGCCTGTCGACCAACCGCCTGTAGAGCCTTGCCGACCATGAAGAAAGCCACCCGTTCGCACTCGGCCCCGCTGTCCCTGATCGTCGCGGCCGACCTGCAGGACCACCTGATGTCGGCCTGCAACGACCTGGACCGTCTGCAGGACCTGCTGGCCGACGCAAGCACGGTGCTGATGGACAGCTTCCGCGGCGCCGCCGAACATCTCATCGAGCACCGACGAGCCGACGTCGACGGCACACTGGCGGCCCTTCTCGACCCGGTCCACCACAAGCTGGGCAGCGCCGTGACGGCACTGCAGTTTCACGACCTGACCGCGCAGCTGATCCAGCACACGCACAGCCGCTTGCGCAGCTGCGCCGATCGACTGGCCTGTGAGCTGTTCGCAGACGACGAGGACGGGCAGGCCATCGTCGAGCCTGCACCGCTGCGGCCCAACCCCGTCACGCAGGCCGAGATGGACGTGGGTTCCATCGAGCTGTTCTGACGCCCACGCCGCCCATCCAGACACCCCACCGAGACCTCCGGAGCCCCAACATGCATTCAATCCTCGCCGTGGACGATTCAGCCTCGATGCGCCAGATGGTGTCGTTCACGCTCAAGAACGCGGGCTACCACGTGGTCGAGGCCGTCGACGGCGAGGACGCCTTCGACAAGGCCAGGGCGCGCGAGTTCGATCTCGTGCTGACCGACCAGAACATGCCCCGCCTGGACGGCATCGGCCTGACCAGGAAGTTGCGCGAACACCCGAACTTCAAGGCCACGCCGATCCTGATCCTGACCACCGAGTCCAGCGACCAGATGAAGCAGGCCGGACGC
>JAUXVE010000140.1 GCA_030680415.1 Rubrivivax sp. | reverse complement strand
GTCGGACGCGGTCGTGCCGCGGCCGCCGGCCCGCCCCAAAGCGCAGACAGGTCGGCCAGGTCGAGCTGCGCGCGCCGCGCCAGTTCGGGCAGCAGCTGGCGCTTGAGCGCGCCGTCGGGCAGCGCGCTCCACAGCGGCCTGGCTTGCGCGAGCATGCGCGAGCGGCCCTCGGCGGTGGCGAGGTCGGCGCCCTCGGCCGCCAGTTCGACGAGCTGACGCGACAGCGGCACGGCGGCCGTCACCTGCGCCTCGAAAGCCGCCGCGCCGAGCTCGCGCACGTAGCTGTCGGGGTCGTGCTCGGGGGGCAGGAACAGGAAGCGCACCGTGCGCAGGTCGGTGGCATGGGGCAGGGCGGCTTCCAGTGCGCGTGCAGCGGCGCGGCGGCCGGCGGCGTCGCCGTCGAAGCTGAACACCACGACGTCGGTGAAGCGGAAGAGCTTGTGCACATGCTCGGCCGTGCAGGCCGTGCCCAGCGTCGCGACGGCGTTGGTGAACCCCGTCTGCGCCAGCGCGACGACGTCCATGTAGCCTTCGACCACCAGTGCATAGCCTTTGTCGCGCAGCGCCTGGCGGGCCTCGAACAGGCCGTAGAGCTCGCGGCCCTTGCTGAAGACCGGGGTTTCCGGTGAATTGATGTACTTGGGCTTGCTGTCGTCGAGCACGCGGCCGCCGAAGCCGATGACTTCGCCCGTCACGCTGCGGATCGGGAACATGATGCGTTCGCGGAACCAGTCGTAGCGGCCACGGCCGCTGTCGGTCTTCTCGCTGCCGCTGGCGTGCCCGTCGTCTTCGGCCTCGCGCTGTCGCACCAGGCCGGCTTCTTCCAGCGCCGGGTCGTCGTAGTCCGGAAACACGCCGGCCAGCGTGCGCCAGCCCGGCGGCGCAAAGCCCAGGCCGAAGCGCGCCGCGACCTGGCCGGTGAGGCCTCGCTGCTTGAGGTAGTCGATGGCGCGGGGGTGCTTGCGCAGTTCTGCGCGGTAGAACTCGGCGGCGCGTGTCAGCACCGCGGTGGCCGACTGCCGGCGCTGGCGCAGCGTGTCGCGCCGTTCGCGTTCCTCGGGGCTGGCCTGGTCCTCGGGCACGGTGAGCCCGGCACCTTGCGCGAGGTCGCGCACGGCCTCGACGAAGCTCAGGCCCAGGTGCTCGGTGAGGAAGCGGATGGCGTCGCCGCTGGCGCCGCAGCCGAAGCAGTAATAGAACTGCTTGCTCGGACTGACCGAAAAACTCGGCGACTTCTCGCCGTGAAAGGGGCACAGCCCCATCAGGTTGGCGCCGCCGCGCTTGAGCTCGACATGGCGGCCCACGACATCGACGATGTCGACGCGCGAGAGCAGTTCCTGCACGAAACCCGGTGGAATCACCGGCAGGAGTCTAGCCCGCGAGCGCTGTGCCTTGGCTGCCCACGGCAGGGGCTTGCCCGATCCCGCAGGGCCGTCGTTCGACCCTAGCCGAGCTTCGCCGCCACCGCGCCTGCCTCGGCAGGGGCCAGTGCGAACATGCCCTTGTAGTTGCGCACCCAGGTTGCCACCTGGGCCGACGGCATCGGCGCCGCGATGCCGGTGCCCTGGCCGATGTCGCAGCCCAGGTCCAGCAGCGTGCGCGCCTGCGCCGGCGACTCCACGCCTTCGGCCACGACCACGCAGCCGAAGGTGCGCGCCAGGCCGATCACGCCTTCGACGATGGCGCGGTCCTGCGCGTCGTCGAGCATGTGGTGGACGAAGGAGCGGTCGATCTTGAGCACGTCCACCGGCAGCCGCTTGAGGTAGGTGAGCGTTGAGTAGCCGGTGCCGAAGTCGTCGAGTGCAAAGCGCACGCCGATGCTGCGGCAGCGCGCCAGCAGCGCCGAGGTGGCTTCGATGTCGGCATGCGCGGCCGTTTCCAGCGTTTCCAGCTCCAGATGCGTCGCCAGCGGGTCGCTGTGGCGAGCCAGCAGTTCGCTCAGGCGCTGCGCGAAGTCGGGCTCCTGCAGGTGCCGCGCCGAAACGTTGACGCTGACCGAGATGTCCAGCCCGTCGCGACGCCACTGCGAGAGGTGATCCAGCGCCTGCGAGATGACCCAGTCGCCGATGCGCGACGACAGGCCGGTGTGCTCGATCAGCGGCAGGAACTGCAGCGGTGCGATCAGGCCCTGGCCCGGGTGTTCCCAACGCAGCAAGGCCTCGAAGCCGAGCACGCGGCCGCTGCGCATGTCGACCTTGGGCTGGTAATGCAGCACGAACTCCTGCTGGTCCAGCGCCTCCTGCACGCGGCCGATGGCCATCACGCGCTCCTCGGTGCGGCGGCGGTGTTCGGGGTCGAAGAAGAGGTAGCCGTTGCGGCCTGCCTGCTTGGCGCCGTACATCGCGTGGTCGGCGTGGCGCAGCAGGGTGTCGGCGTCGCTGCGGTCGATCGGGTAGACGGTGGCGCCCATGCTGGCCGTCACCTGCACCGGGTCCTGCGCGGCGTCGACGACGTAGGGCAGCGCCACCACGCGCAGCACGCGTTCCACCGCCAGCCGCGCCTCTTCCAGCGTGCCGGCGCGCAGCAGCAGCACGAACTCGTCGCCACCCAGACGCGCGGCGGCATCGGCCCAGTTCTCGCGGCTGCGCAGCTCGCTGCGCAGGCGGCCGGCCAGTTCACCGAGCAGGCGGTCGCCGGCGGCGTGGCCATAGCGGTCGTTGACCGGCTTGAAGCGGTCGAGGTCGAGGTAGCACACGACGAGCAGGTAGCCGTCGCGGTCGGCAGCGCGCATGCCGTCGTCGAGCAGCTGCGACAGCCGTGAACGGTTGGGCAGCCGCGTCAACTCGTCGAAGTGGGCCTGGCGCTCGAGCTGTTCACGCTGCTGGCGCTGTTCGCTGATGTCGGAGATGACGAGCACGTGGTAGCGCAGGTCCTGCGCCGGCCCGCGCACGGTGGAGATGGTGGCCTGCAGCGTGCAGAGCTCGCCGTTGCGCCGCCGCTCCAGCAACTCGCCACGCCAGCTGCCGGTGTCGCGCAGGCTGGCCCACATGGCGGCGCGCTGCTGGCGCGCCACCGGGTCGGCCGGCGTCGGCCGCAGCAGCAGCGGCACGGTGCCCAGCAGTTCGTCGCGCGGCACGCCCAGGATCTGCGTGTAGGCCGGGTTGACGTCCAGCGCGTGCAGTTCGGCGTCGGTGATGAGCAGGCCCTCGTGCAGGTGCTGGAAGAGGCTGGCCGACATGCGCTGGCGTTCCAGCGCGTCGTGCCTCTCCTGTACATCGGCCAGCGTGGCCAGCAGGCGCACGGGACGGCCATCGGCGCTGCGCTCGATGACCATCAACGTGGCCTCCATCCAGCGCCAGCCTTCACCCTGTGGCACGCGCAGTTCCAGCTGGCGCCGGCCGGCGTCTCCGGCTGTCAACGAGGTGATGGCTGCAGCCAGGGCCGGGCGGTCTTCGGGGTGCACCTGCGCCTGCCAGTCGGCCGGGCTCCAGGACTTGGCGGTGTGGCCGCACAGGGTGCGCCAGCCGGCCGAGGCAAATCGGTCGTCGCGCAGCAGGTGCCAGTCGGCGACACCCAGGCGCGAGCCGTCGAGCGCCCATTCCCAGCGCTGCGAACGGCTGCGCCAGTCCACGGTGGCGGCGTGGGCCAGCATCATCAGCGTCAGCGCCGAGCCCCACCAGGCCGCGATGGCGATGTGCACGCTGCCACCCGTCAGCCACGGCGACAAGCCGTTGACGACGCTGCCCGCGGTGAGCAGGACCGCCAGCAGCAGGAAGCTGGCCGCCACTGCGAGGTGACCGCTCAGCACGAGCGCGGTGGCCACGACAGGCGGCACGAACAAGGCCGCCATCAGCACCGTCAAGCCCTGCCTGGCGGCCCACGTCAGCAAGACCAGGGAGAACGCCGCCAGCAAGGCGCCGGCGATCCGGCCGCGCCACGGGGCGTCGGGTTGCAGCGCGTGCAGCACGCTGCGGTCGAAGGCCAGTACCGCAACGGCGGCGCACAGCATGCCCAGGCTGAGGGTGCCCCAGCCGGTGGCGAAAACCGACAGCGGCAGGGCCCCTGTGCTGGCCGACAGCCAGGTGGTCAGCGCCAGCGCTGCCGGCAGCGCCGCCGCCAGCACGACGGCCAAGGCGAGGGCCAGGACATCACCGGCACGTTCGAGCCGGGCGTCGAAAGCTGCCCACGACAACGCAGCATGGGCGGCCAGCGCCGCCAGCACCAGCACCCCGGCGCCCAGGGCAGCGGTTGACCATGGCAGGCCCAGGCCAAGCAGCGCCACGACGACGCCGGCCGCCACCCCGGCCAGTACCGGCCGGCCCCAGCGCCAGGCGGCGGCCACGGCCAGCCCGCCGGGCAGCGCCATGGCGTTCCAAGGGGTAAGCGCCAGGCCAAAGGTGCCGGCGTAGGCCAGCAACAGCGCCGCCAAACCCACTGCGGCGGCGCGCACGCCGGCTGCGGCAGAGTCGTTCCAGGCAGCGAGAAGGTGGCGCCAGCGGCCGGCGGCGGGGTCGTTCAAGGCAGACCCAGGGGCATCAGGAGACAGTGCCGCTCCAGTGAGCAGCGGCTCGTCGGCTGCAACTCACACCGCGAAGTCTGCCAGGGACCGGCCCGCGGCGATCGCGGCCTTGAGCCAGTTGGGCTGCAGACCGCGGCCCGACCAGGTTTCGCCCGTGGCGCTGTTGCGGAATTTGGCCGCGACCTTGCCGCTGGCGCGGCGTGGCGCCGCGGCCGCCCGGCTGCCGATATCCGCCAGCGTCAGGCCATATTCGGCCATCTGCGCCTTGATCTGCGCGATGGCTGCACTGCGCTGCTCGCGCTGGGCGTCGGCGATCTGCTTTTCGAGGGCGGCCTTCTGGGCCAGCAGGTCGGTGATCGAGGATTTGGTCATGGGTAATTCCCTGGGGACGTTCAACGCAGCCAATATAGCGCATGCACGCGGAATCAGCCCCGGATACAAACCCGTAGCTCGTATCAGCCTGCGGGCGGCACGTAGCCCATCGGCTGTTCGGCTCCGGTGCCAAAGAAGAACTGCTCCATCTGGCGCGCCAGGTACTGGCGGGCGCGGGCGTCGGCCAGGTTGAGGCGGTTTTCATTGACGAGCATTGTCTGGTGTTTCTTCCAGAGCTCGAAAGCCTCCTTGCTGACGTTGTCGTATATGCGCTTGCCCAATTCACCCGGGTAGGGCGGGAAACTCAGGCCTTCGGCCTCCTTCTTGAGATGGACACATTGCACCATGCGCGTCATGAGATTCTCCAGTTCGATGCTGCCGAGGCAAACCCGGATGGCGTGCCGGCAGCAGGGTCAGACGAGTTTCTTGACCAGCACCTGCGAGCGCCGGTCCCAATTGTATTTTCGCTTGCGCGCCTCGGGCAGCCATTCCGGGTCGACCGAGGCGAAGCCGCGCTTGATGAACCAGTGCATGGTGCGCGTGGTGAGCACGAAGATGCTGTCCAGCCCGGCCAGTCGGGCGCGCTGTTCGACGCGCTTGAGCAGCCGCTCGCCATCGCCCTGGCTCTGCGACAGCGGCGAGACGGTCAACGCCGCCATCTCGCCGGTGCGCGCCTCGGGGTAGGGGTAGAGCGCCGCGCAGCCGAAGATGATGCCGTCGTGCTCGATCACAGTGTAGTTCGCGATGTCGCGCTCGATCTCGGTGCGTTCGCGGCGCACCAGCGTGCCGTCGCGCTCGTAGGGCTCGATCAGCTGCAGGATGCCGCCGACGTCGTCGGCCCCCGCTTCGCGCAGGCTCTCCAGCTTTTCGTCGACGACCATGGTGCCGACGCCGTCGTGCGTGAAGACCTCCAGCAGCAGCGCGCCGTCGGTGGCGAAGGGCAGGATATGCGAGCGTTCGACGCCGCCTTCGCAGGCCTTGACGCAATGCTGCAGGTAGAACGCGGCGTCGGTGGGTTGCGTGGGCGGCGGCAGAGCAGCGAGCAGGCGCTCGGCGTCGGCCAGCGCGAGTTCGGTGTCGATGGCGCTTTCGGTGTCGTCGGGTCGCTCGTGGATGCCCGGGATCTCGGTCATGAAGACGAGCTTGTCGGCCTGCAGCGCGATCGCCGCGGACGTGGCCACGTCTTCCATCGTCAGGTTGAAGGCCTCGCCGGTGGGCGAGAAGCCGAAGGGGCTGAGCAGCACGAGTGCGCCCGACTCGATGGCGCGGCGGATGGCGGCCTGGTCGACGCGGCGCACGAGCCCGCTGTGGATGAAGTCGACGCCGTCGACGATGCCCACCGGCCGCGCGGTGAGGAAATTGCCGGAGACCACGCGCACGGTGGCATTGGCCATCGGCGTGTTGGGCAGGCCTTGAGAGAACGCGGCCTCGATCTCGAAGCGCAATTGGCCGGCGGCCTCCTGCGCCGCGTCCAGCGCCACCGGGTCGGTGATGCGGATGCCGCGCGCGAAGCGCGACACGTGCCCCTTGGCGGCGAGCTGCTCGTTGACCTGTGGCCTGAAGCCGTGCACGAGCACGAGCTTGATGCCCATGGCGTGCAGGATCGACAGGTCCTGCACGAAGGTGTTGAGCTTGCCGGCGGCGATGGCCTCGCCGGCCAGCGCGACGACGAAGGTCTTGCCGCGGTAGGCGTGGATGTACGGCGCCACGGCGCGAAACCAGGGCACGAAGGTGTGCGGGAAAACGAGGCTCATGCTGCGCCGCATTGTGCCGCAGCATGTCGCCCCCACCCCGGGTTCTCGACCTGTGCAGGAGACCGTCATGGACGTTTTCAAGACCCACGGCGCGTTCAGCTGGAGCGAGCTGACGACCGGCGACCCCGCCGCCGCCACCGCCTTCTATGGCCCGCTGTTCGGCTGGGACATCGAGGCCATGGACATGGGCGGCGGTCCCTACCACCTGCTGAAGGTGGGAGACACCGCCGTCGGCGGCATCATGAAGACGCCCGCCGAGGCCGGCCCGATGCCGCCGGCCTGGGGCTGCTACGTCACGGTGGACGACGTTGCCGCGACCGTGGCGCAGGCCACGGCGCTGGGCGGCAAGGTCGTCGTGCCGGCGATGGACGTGCCCGGCGTCGGCCGCATGGCCGTCATCGCCGACCCGCAGGGGGCCACACTCAGCGTGATGCAGTACAGCGCCGGGTAACGGGGGCAGGGCACCGGTCGGGGTTGCGGATAATCCGCGACCCGTGACCTCTCATTCCCCCGCTGCCGGTTCGGCGCGCCCGGCCCGCCCGGCGAACGCCGTTCCGCCCATCACCTACCCCGAATCGCTGCCGGTCTCGGCCCGGCGCGGGGACATCGCGCGCGCCATGGCCGCGCACCCGGTGGTCATCGTCTGCGGCGAGACGGGGTCGGGCAAGACCACGCAGCTGCCCAAGATCGCGCTCGAACTCGGCCGCGGCTGGGGTGCCGGAGGCCGCGGCCTCATCGGCCACACGCAGCCGCGGCGCATCGCGGCGTCGAGCGTCGCCAAGCGCATCGCCGACGAACTGAAGTCCCCCTTGGGCGAGGTCGTGGGCTACAAGGTGCGCTTCCAGGACCGGCTGCAGCCCGGCGCAACGGTCAAGCTGATGACCGACGGCATCCTGCTGGCCGAGACGCAGACCGACCCGCTGCTCAAGGCCTACGACACCCTGATCATCGACGAGGCGCACGAGCGCAGCCTGAACATCGACTTCCTGCTCGGCCACCTGCGTCAGATCCTGCCGCGGCGGCCCGACCTCAAGATCGTCGTCCCCTCGGCCACCATCGACGCCGACCGCTTCGCCCAGCACTTCGCGTCCAGGCACGGCCCGGCGCCGGTGATCATGGTTTCCGGGCGCCTGTTTCCGGTGGAACAGCGCTGGCGGCCGTTCGAGGAAAGGCGCGACTTCGACCTCTACGACGCCATCGCCGACGCCGTCGACGAACTCTGGCGTGGCGCCGGCAGCAGCGGCCTGGCCGCTGCTGGCGCGGGCGACATCCTCGTCTTCCTGCCCGGCGAGCGCGAGATCCGCGAGGCCGCAGACCACCTGCGCCGGCATTTGGCGCAGGCGCATCGCGGCGGCCCGGTACCCGAGATCCTACCGCTGTTCGCGCGCCTGTCGCAGGCCGAGCAGGACCGCGTCTTCGAGGCCGGCAACGGCCGGCGCATCGTGCTGGCCACCAACGTCGCCGAGACCTCGCTCACGGTGCCGGGCATCCGCTACGTCATCGACACCGGCCAGGCGCGGGTCAAGCGCTACAGCTACCGCAGCAAGGTCGAGCAGCTGCAGGTCGAGCCCATCAGCCAGGCGGCGGCCAACCAGCGTGCCGGGCGCTGTGGGCGGGTGGCCGACGGCGTATGCATCCGCCTGTACGGCGAGGTCGATTTCCAGGGCCGGCCGCGTTTCACCGACCCCGAGATCCTGCGCTCGTCGCTGGCCGGCGTGATCCTGCGCATGAAGTCGCTGCACCTCGGGGGCATCGAGGAATTCCCGTTTCTGGAAGCGCCGCCGAAGAAGGCCGTCGCCGACGGTTATGCGCTGCTCGGCGAACTGGGCGCGGTCGACGAAGGCAACGAGCTCACGGCCATCGGTGGCGAGCTCGCCAAACTGCCGCTGGACCCGCGCATCGGCCGCATGATTCTGGAGGCGCGCCAGCGCGAGGCGCTGAGCGAGGTGCTGATCATCGCCGCGGCGCTGAGCGGCCAGGACGTGCGCGACCGTCCGCTCGAGGCCGCTGCCGCCGCCGATGAAAGGCACAAGAAGTTCGACGACGAAAAGTCGGAATTCATGGGCGTGCTCAAGCTCTGGCAATGGATCGAGGAAGGCCGCGGCCACGGCGAGGCGCCCGCGGCGCCCGGGCAAGCGCCGGGCCGGCCCAGGCCTGCCGGCTCCGCCGCGGGGGGGCGGACACCGCCAGGCGGTCCGGTGGCCACGCACAAGCTCACCAACCGCCAGCAGGAGCAGCGCCTGCGCGACAGCTTCGTGAGCCCGCGCCGCGTGCGCGAGTGGCGCGACATTCACTCGCAGCTGCACACCGTGGTTGCCGAACACGGCTGGCGGCTGAACACCGCGCCCGCCACCTACGAACAGATCCACGTTTCGATGCTGGCCGGGCTGCTGGGCAACATCGGCTGCAAGAGCGACGACGAGGAGTGGTACCTCGGCGCGCGCGGCATCAATTTCTGGCGCCACCCGGGGGCGCACCTGAGCAAGAAGCCGGGGCGCTGGCTGGTGGCGGCCGAACTCGTCGAGACGACGCGGCTGTACGGCCGCAGCCTGGCCGCGATCGAGCCGACCTGGATTCCGCCGCTGGCCGGCCACCTGCTGAAGACGCAGTTGCTGGAGCCGCACTGGGAGAAGAAGGCCGCCGAGGTCATTGCGCTGGAGCGCGCGACGCTCTACGGCATCGTCATCTACAACAACCGGCGCGTGAACTTCGGCCGCGTCGACCCGGCGGCGGCGCGCGAGATCTTCATCCGCGAGGCGCTGGTCGGCGACGAGTGGGAAACGCGGCTGCCCTTCCTGGCCCACAACCGCAAGCTGCTGCAGCAGGTGGCCGAGCTCGAGCACAAGTCGCGCCGGCAGGACGTGCTGGTGGACGACGAGCTGATCTACGCCTTCTACGACCAGCAGCTGCCGCGGGATGTGTGTTCGGGTGCGACGCTGGAGCGCTGGTTCCGCGACGAAGTGAAGACGCAGCCCAGGCTGCTGCAGCTCACGCGCGAGGAACTCATGCGCCACGAGGCCGCGGGCATCACCACCGCGGCCTTCCCCAAGACCGTGCGGTTGGGCGGCATCGACTGCACGGCGAGCTACCTGCACGAGCCGGGTGATGCCAAGGACGGCCTCACCGTCACGGTGCCGATCTATGCGCTGAACCAGGTCAACGAGGAGCGCTGCGAGTGGCTGGTGCCCGGCATGCTGAGAGACAAGGTGCTGGCGCTGGTGAAGAGCCTGCACCAGCGACCGCGCACGCGGCTGGTGCCCTTGCCCGATTACGCGGCCGAGTTCTGCGCCAGCGTGCCGTTCGCGCAGGGAGGCCTGGTCGACGCACTGCTGAAGGCGGTGCGCGAGCGCACGCAACTCGCGGTGCAGCGCAACGACTTCAAGCTGGAGCAGCTGCAGCCGCACCTGTTCATGAACTTCCGCATCGTCGACGAGCATGGCCGCCAGCTCGGCATGGGGCGCGACCTGGCCGGGCTCAAGGCCGAGTTCGGCGCCCAGGCGCGCAGTGCCTTCCAGGCCTTGGCGGCGCTGAAGCGGGAGACGGTGGCGGCGTCACCGCCCTCACCCCAGCCCTCTCCCGCCAGCGGGAGAGGGAGAGATGCCGCGCCGCGGGTCTTGCCCCCTCTCCCGCCTGCGGGAGAGGGCTGGGGTGAGGGTGTCGCCAGCGCCGCTAGCCCCGCCCCCGCCACCCCGGCCCTCTACACCGCCTGGACCTTCGGCGAACTGCCCGAACTGATGGAGCTGCGCCGCGGCACGCAAGTGCTGGTCGGCTTCCCGGCGCTCATCGACCGTGGCAGCGGCGTCGAGATCGAGGTCTTCGACGAGCCCGAGCTCGCGGTCGCCAAACACCGCGCGGGCCTGCACCGGCTGGTCGCGCTGCAGATCCGCGAGCCTTTGAAGTACCTGGAAAGAAACATCCCCGAGCTGAGCACGATGGCGGCGGCCTACCTGAGCCTGGGCACGCTGGAGGAACTGCGCGAACAGGTCATAGCCGTGGCGCTGGAGCGCGCCTTCCTGGCCGATCCGCTGCCCACCGACGAGCGCACCTTCAAGGTACGTCTGGAGGAGGGGCGATCGCGCCTGAACCTGATCGCTCAGGAGGTGGCAAGGCAAGCTGCGACCGTGCTGCTGGACCATGCCGCCGCGCTGCGCAAGCTGAAGGACAGCAAGCCGCCGCGCGAGGTGGCCGAGGACATCCAGGCCCAGCTGCAGCGCCTGGTCGGCAAGCGTTTCCTGGTGCAGACGCCATGGCCGGCGCTGCAACACCTGCCGCGTTACCTGAAGGGTGTCGTGCTGCGCCTTGACAAGCTGCGTGCCGACCCGGCGCGTGACGCCGCCCGCCTGGCCGAGTTGCGACCGCTGGAGCAGCGCTGGTTGCGCCGTGTCGCTGAGCTGCGCGGCGCCGGCCATGCGCGGCTCGAGGAGTTCCGCTGGCTGCTCGAGGAACTGCGCCTCAGCCTCTTTGCGCAGGAACTTCGCACGCCACAGCCGGTGAGCGTGAAGCGGCTGGAGAAGGCCTGGGCGCAGTTGTCGGCTTGAGCGCAAGCCCGGGCTCACGGGGCACCCGGCTTGCCGCCCTGGCTATGCATCAAGGAAGCTGTTGCAAATGACAATGATTCGCGATTACACTTCTTGCCAGTCACCGCCCGTAGAAGGAACCATGATGAACCCGCAAGCCCTGCGCCACCTCGGCGCCCTGATGTTCGGCGCCGTCGCCGTGCTGTCGTCGACCCTGGCCCAGGCCCAGGAAAAGGTGCTCAACCTGTACTCGGCGCGCCACTACCAGACCGACGAGGCGCTGTACGCCAACTTCACACAGACCACCGGCATCCGCATCAACCGCATCGAGGCCGACGACGCCGGCATCCTGGCACGGCTGAAGGCCGAAGGCAGCGGCAGCCCGGCCGACGTCATCCTGCTCGTCGACGCCGCGCGGCTGTGGCGCGGCGAACAGGACGGCCTGTTCCAGCCCGTCAAGTCGGCCGTGCTCGAGCAGCGCATCCCGGCGCAGTTCCGCGGCGGCGTCACGCCGCAGGGCGCGCAGTGGTTCGGCATGTCGACACGGGCCCGGGTCGTGGTCTACGACAAGGCACGCTTCAAGCCTGCCGACGTCGACAGCTACGAGAAGCTCGCCGCGCCCGCGCTCAAGGGCCAGCTGTGCGTGCGCAGCGGATCGCACCCCTACAACCTGAGCCTGTTCGGGTCGATGCTCGAACACCTCGGGCCGCAGCGCACAGAAGAGTGGCTCAAGGGCCTGGTCGCCAACATGGCGCGTGCGCCCAAGGGCGGCGACACCGACCAGATCCGCGGCGTGGCCTCGGGCGAATGCGGCGTGGCGCTGAGCAACAGCTACTACGTGGCGCGGCTGATGCGCTCGACCAAGCCCGAGGACAAGGCGGCGTCGGAACGCTTCGGCGTCGTCTTCCCCAACCAGTCGAGCTGGGGCACGCACATCAACATCGCCGGCGCCGCGGTGGCGCGCCACGCCAAGAACCGCGACGCCGCGGTGCAGTTCCTGGAGTACCTGTCCAGCGATACCGCGCAGCGCTACTTCGCCGACGGCAACAACGAGTACCCGGTGGTCGCCTCGGCCGCCACCGAGAACCCGGCGCTGGTCAGCCTGGGCCGCTTCAAGGCCGAGACCGTGCCCATCGGCCAGGTCGGTGCCAACACCGCTGCCGTGCAGCAGATGCTCGACCGCGTCGGCTTCAAGTAGGCGCCGGCGGTGCCGGCGTCCGGGCCGGCAACCGCGGCATCGGCACCGTCAGGCCGGCACCGAAGGCAGCCCCGCCAGCGCCATCGCCAGCTCGGCCTCGTCGTAGGGCTGGTCGACCAGCTTGCCGTCGTGGTAGGCGCTGTAGGAGCTCATGTCGAAGTGGCCGTGGCCGCTGAGGTTGAACAGGATCACCTCGCTCCTGCCCTCGGCCTTGCAGCGCAGGGCCTCGACGATGGCGCCCTTGACGGCGTGGTTGGCCTCGGGCGCCGGCACGATGCCTTCGGTGCGCGCGAACAGCACGCCGGCTTCGAAGCAGTCGGTCTGGTGGTAGGCCGTGGCCTCGATCAGCTTGAGCTCGGCCAGGTGCGACACCAGCGGCGCCATGCCGTGGTAACGCAGCCCGCCGGCGTGGAAGCCCGGCGGCGTGAAGGTGCTGCCCAGCGTGTGCATCTTGGTCAGCGGCGTCAGGTGTGCGGTGTCGCCGAAGTCGTAGGCGAACCTGCCGCGTGTCAGGCTCGGGCACGCCGCCGGCTCGACCGCGACGAAGCGGCGCTGCTTGGTCTTGCCGCCGCCGCGCAACTGCTGGCCGATGAAGGGGAAGGCGATGCCGGCGAAGTTGCTGCCGCCGCCGGTGCAGCCGACGATCACGTCGGGGTCGTCGCCGGCCATCTCGAACTGCAGCATCGCCTCCTGGCCGATGATGGTCTGGTGCATCAGCACGTGGTTGAGCACCGAGCCGAGGGCATATTTCGTGTCGTCGTGGGTCGCCGCCACTTCGACCGCTTCGCTGATGGCGATGCCCAGCGACCCCGGGTGGTTCGGGTTCTGTGCCAGGATCGCGCGGCCGGCATGCGTCAGGTTCGACGGGCTGGGGTGGCAGATGGCGCCATAGGTCTCCATCAGCGCGCGGCGGTAGGGCTTCTGGTCGTAGGACACGCGCACCTGGAAGACCGTGACCTCCAGGCCGAACAGCGCACCGGCGAAGGCCATCGACGAGCCCCACTGGCCGGCGCCGGTCTCGGTGGCGATCTTCTTCACCCCGGCCTGCGCGTTGTACCAGGCCTGCGGCACGGCGGTGTTGGGCTTGTGCGAGCCGGCGGGCGACACGCCTTCGTACTTGTAGTAGATCTTGGCCGGCGTGCCCAGCGCCTTCTCCAGCCGATGGGCGCGCACCAGCGGACTCGGCCGCCAGAGGCGGAAGACGTCGCGCACCGGTTCGGGAATCGGGATCTCGCGTTCGGTGCTGACCTCCTGCAGGATGAGTTCCATCGGGAACAGCGGTGCCAGGTCGTCGGGGCCCACCGGCTGCAGCGTGCCGGGGTGCAGCGGCGGCGCCGGCGGCACCGGCAGGTCGGCCATGATGTTGTACCAGTGGCGCGGCATGCGGTCTTCGTCGAGCAGGAACTTGGTCTGGGGCATGGTCGTTCTCGGGTGGGGGAAGGTCAGGCATCGTAGGAGTTCCGCCGCGGGCCGTGAAGCGCAGGTTTGCCCCAGGGGTCGCGCGCGGCCGGACTGGGCAGCGGATCAGGGGCGCAGCAACTCGAGCGCCCGTTCCATGCCGCCCGTGGTGATCGACAGCATGGCCTGCTCCAGCACCGCCGGCTTCGGGTGATAGGCGATCGACAGGCCGGCCGCCTTCATCATCGGCAGGTCGTTGGCGCCATCGCCCACGGCGATGGCCTGCTCGGTGGCTATGCCCATCAGCTCGCATACCTCGAGCAGCACGCGCTTCTTCTCGGCGCCGTCGACGATGTCGCCCCAGGGGCGGTCGAACAAGGTGCCGGTGAGCCTGCCGTTGGCCACGCCCAGCGTGTTGGCACGTGCGAAGTCCAGCTGCAGGCGGTGCCGGATGCGTTCGCTGAAGAAGGTGAAGCCGCCCGACACCAGCAGCGTCTTCAGCCCCGCCGCGCGGCACGCGGCGACGAAGGTCTCGACGCCGGGGTTGAGCTGCAGCTTCTCGTCGTAGACCCGCTGCAGCGCCGACTCGGGAACGCCGGCCAGCAGCGCCAGGCGGCGGCGCAGGCTGTCCTTGTAGTCGGCGATCTCGCCGCGCATCGCGGCCTCGGTGATCTCGGCCACCTCGGCCTTGCGACCGACGATGTCGGCGATCTCGTCGACGCACTCGATATTGATGAGCGTCGAGTCCATGTCGAAGGCCACCAGCTTGTAGTCGGCCAGTTTCAATGGCGGCGTGAAGCCGCGTACGAACAGGCCGGGTTTGACTTCGTGTGCACTCATGTCTCGACTTTCATCGGCTGCCCCAGCGAGCGCAGCAGGTCACGCAGAAAATGCGCCCGGTCGGCGGGTGCAGCGATCTCGCGTTCGATGCGCAGCTTGTCGTTGCCGGCCAGCTTGATGGCGCGGTTCTTCTGCACCATCTCCACAATGCGGCGTGCGTCGATGGGCGCGCCAGCGCGGAACGTGATCGTCATCAGCTTCGGCCCGGCGTCGATCTTCAGCACGCCGTAGGGCCTGGCCAGCACGCGCAGGCGGTGGGTGTCGAACAGCGTCTGGCCCTGCGTCGGCAGCCTGCCGAAGCGGTCGGTGACTTCCTCCAGCAGCGCATCGATGGCCTCGGGCTGGTCGGCCGTCGCCAGCCGCTTGTACAGCGACAGCCGCGCGTGCACGTCGCCGCAGTAGGCGTCGGGCAGCAGCGCGGGGGCGTGCAGCTTGATCTCGGTCGTCGCCGACAGCGGCGACAGCAGGTCCGGTTCGCGCCCAGCGCGCAGCGAACGCACGGCCTCGGCCAGCATCTCGTTGTAGAGCTGGAAGCCGATCTCCATCATGTTGCCGCTCTGGTTCTCGCCCAGCACCTCGCCGGCCCCGCGGATCTCCAGGTCGTGCATCGCCAGATAGAAGCCGCTGCCGAGTTCCTCCATCTGCTGGATGGCTTCCAGCCGCTGCGCCGCGGCCTTGGTCAGGCCCTGCACGTCGGGCACCATGAGGTAGGCGTAGGCCTGGTGGTGGCTGCGGCCGACACGCCCGCGCAGCTGGTGCAGCTGTGCCAGGCCGAACTTGTCGGCACGGCTGATGACGATGGTGTTGGCGGTGGGCACGTCGATGCCGGTCTCGATGATCGTCGAGCACAGCAGCAGGTTGTGGCGCTGCGCCACGAAGTCGCGCATCACGTGTTCCAGCTCGCGCTCGGGCATCTGGCCGTGGGCCACCGCGATGCGCGCCTCGGGCAGCAGCTCGGCCAGCTTCTGGCGCCGGTTCTGGATCGTCTCGACTTCGTTGTGCAGGAAGTAGATCTGGCCGCCGCGCTTCAATTCGCGCAGCACCGCTTCGCGGATAACGCCGCTGCCTTCGTTGCGCACGAAGGTCTTGATCGACAAGCGGCGCTGCGGCGCGGTGGCGATCACCGAGAGGTCGCGCAGGCCCTCCAGCGCCATGCCCAGCGTGCGCGGGATCGGCGTCGCGGTCAGCGTGAGCACGTCGACCTCGGCGCGCAGCGCCTTCATCGCCTCCTTGTGGCGCACGCCGAAGCGGTGTTCCTCGTCGATGACGAGCAGGCCCAGGCGCGCGAACTTCACGTCGCTGGACAGCAGCTTGTGCGTGCCGACGACGATGTCCACGGTGCCGTCGGCGAGGCCATCGAGCGACGCCTTCACCTCCTTGGCGCTGCGAAAGCGCGACAGCTCGGCCACTTTCACCGGCCACTTGCCGAAGCGATCGACCAGGGTCTGGTAATGCTGCTCGGCCAGCAGCGTGGTCGGGGCCAGGATCGCTACCTGCTTGCCGCCGTGCACGGCGACGAACGCGGCGCGCAGCGCGACCTCGGTCTTGCCGAAACCGACGTCGCCGCAGACCAGGCGGTCCATCGGCCGCGGGCTGATCATGTCCTGGATCACGGCGTGGATGGCGGCGCGCTGGTCGGCCGTCTCCTCGAAGCCGAAGCTGGCGGCGAAGGCCTCGTAGTCGTGGGCGCTGAAGCGGTGCGCGAAGCCTTCGCGCGCGGCGCGCCGGGCGTACAGGTGCAGCAGCTCGGCGGCGGTGTCGCGCACCTGCTCGGCGGCCTTGCGGCGCGCCTTCTCCCACTGGCCGCTGCCCAGCCGGTGCAGCGGCGCCTCTTCGGCGCTGACGCCGGTGTAGCGGCCGATCAGATGCAGCTGTGCCACCGGCACGTACAGCGTGGCCTTGTCGGCGTATTCCAGATGCAGGAATTCGCTGGCACCCCCTTCGCCGGCCCCGAGGTCGATGTTGATCAGCCCCTGGTAGCGGCCGATGCCGTGGTTGAGGTGCACCACCGGGTCGCCGACCTTCAGCTCCGACAGGTCCCTGATCAGCGCCTCGACGCTGCTGACCTGCTCCTGCTTGCGGCGGCGCCGCGCCTGCGGTGTGGTCGCGAAGAGTTCGGTTTCGGTGACGAACTGGACGGAAACCTGCTGGGCGGGCTCGTGCCAGTGGAAGCCCTCGGCCAGCGGCGCCGAGGTGATGGCCACCTTCTCGTCGCTGGCCAGGAACTCCGCCAGCGTGCCGACGCTGGGGACATCGATCCTGTGGTCGCGCAGCAGCTCGAGCAGGCTCTCGCGGCGGCCGTCGCTCTCGGCCACCAGCAGCACGCGGTGCGCAGTCTGCCGCAGGTGGCGCTCGAGCAGGCCCAGCGGTTCGGTGGCGCCGCGGTCGATGCCGACGTCGGGCAGCGGGCGGGCCCAGGGAGTGCTGGCGTCGGTCGGCCCCTCACCCCAACCCTCTCCCCGCGCGCGGGGAGAGGGAGTCTGCGCCCCCCCTCCCGCTTGCGGGAGAGTCATTGCCCCCGCTCCCGCTTGCGGGAGAGTCTTTGCCCCCTCTCCCGCTTGCGGGAGAGGGCTGGGGTGAGGGCCTGCGCCCGCACCCACTGGCCGCAGTGACAACGTGGCGTAGGGCCGGGTGCGCGTGTAGAACTCCTCGGCCGGCATGAAGAGCTCGGCCGGCGCCAGGATCGGCCGCTCGGGATCGTGCTGCAGAAAGCGGTGGCGCTCGCGCGTGTCGGTCCAGAACTGCTCGAAGGCGACGTCGACGGTGCCGTGCAGCACCAGTGCGGCTGCGCTTCCGAGGTAGTCGAAGATCGTGCCCGTCTGCTCGAAGAACAGCGGCAGGTAGTACTCGATGCCGCCGCCGGCCAGTCCCGCGCCCATGTCCTTGTACAGGCGCGCCCTGGTCGGGTCGCCTTCGAGCTTCTCGCGCCAGCGGGCGCGGAAGGCGGTGCGCGCGGCCTCGTCGAGCGGGAACTCGCGCCCCGGCAGCAGGCGCACCTCGGGCACCGGGTACAGGCTGCGCTGGCTGTCGGGGTCGAAGGTGCGGATCGAGTCGACCTCGTCGCCGAACAGGTCGACGCGGTAGGGCACCGGCGAGCCCATCGGGAACAGGTCGATGAGGCCGCCGCGCACGGCGTACTCGCCGGGCGAGACGACCTGGCTCACATGCTGGTAGCCGGCCAGCGTGAGCTGCGCCTTCAACCCGGCCTCGTCCAGCCGCGACTTCTGCTTGAAGTGGAAGGTGGTGCCGGCCAGGAACGACGGCGGCGCCAGCCTCGTCAGCGCCGTGGTGGCGGGCAGCAGCACGACGTCGACCTCGCCGCTCTTGACGCGCCACAGCGTGGCCAGGCGCTCGGAGATGAGGTCCTGGTGCGGGCTGAAGGTGTCGTAGGGCAGCGTCTCCCAGTCGGGGAACACGGCCACGCGCAGGCCGGGGTCGAAGAACGGCAGTTCGTCGGCCAGCCGCGTGGTGTCGGAAGGCTCGGCGGTGAAGATCGCCAGCAGGCGCCGCGCGTCGGCGTGTTCACGCGCCAGGCGCGCCAGCAGCAGGGCGTCGGCCGACCCGACAGGCCGCGGCAGCGTGACGCGCTTGCCGGGCGCGATGGTGGGGAGTTGCATCGGGACCCAAAGGAAACCGCCCCGGCGCGTGCACGGCGGGGCGTGAAGACTGCGATTCTAGGAGCCTGTCGGGCTCCTAGAATCCGCCGCCATGGACGACGTGCCACGCTGTTATGCCCTCGTGCCCTGCGCCGGCATCGGGGCACGGGCCGGCACCGCCGCGCCCAAGCAGTACACGCCGCTGGCGGGTCGCCCGGTGGTGGCGCACACGCTGGCCGCACTGGCCGCCGTGCCGCGGCTGGAGGCGACCTTGCTGGTGCTGGCCCCCGACGACACTTCCTTCGAGGCCCTGGTGCCCGGCTATGCCGGGCCGCGCGCCTGGCTCGCACGCTGCGGTGGCGCCACGCGCGCCGAGTCGGTGGCGCGCGGGCTGGTCGAACTGCGCCGGCGTCGTGCGCGCGACGGCGACTGGGTGCTCGTGCACGATGCCGCGCGCTGCCTGCTGCGGCCCGCATGGGTGGAGCGGCTGATCGACGCCTGCCTGGGCGACGACGTCGGTGGCCTGCTCGCACTGCCGCTGGCCGACACGCTCAAAGCGACGTCGGGCGACCGCGTCGCGGGCCCGCTGGACAGTGGCGGTGAACGGGTGGCCACCACGCTGCCGCGTGCCGGCAAGTGGCTGGCGCAGACGCCGCAGATGTTCCGCCTGAGCCTGCTGGAGCGCGCCCTGGCGCACGCGGGTGCAGCCGTCACCGATGAATCGAGCGCCGTCGAATGCCTGGGCCTGGCGCCGCGGCTGGTGCCGGGGGAGATCGAAAACCTCAAACTCACCTGGCCGGCGGACTTCGCGCTGGCGGCCCGGCTGCTGGAGACACGATGAATTCGCCTGTCGAACGGCCCGCGCTGCGCGTCGGTGAAGGCTGGGACACCCACGCGCTGGTGGCGGGCCGGCCGCTGGTACTGGGCGGCGTCACCATCCCGCACAGCCACGGCCTGCTCGGCCACTCCGACGCCGACGCCTTGCTGCACGCCATCACCGACGCGCTGCTGGGTGCCGCCGGGCTGGGCGACATCGGGCGCCATTTCCCGGACAGCGACCCGGCGTTCAGCGGTGCCGATTCGATCGTGCTGCTGCAAGCCGCTGCCGGCCGTGTGCGCGAGGCGGGCTGGTGCATCGTCAACCTCGACAGCACCATCATCGCCCAGGCGCCGAAGCTGGCGCCGCACATCCCGGCCATGCGCGAGCGCATCGCCACCGCGTTGGGCCTGGCCGCCGACGCGGTGAACGTGAAGGCCAAGACGGCCGAGCAGATGGGCCCGGTCGGCGAGGGCCGGGCCATCGAGGCGCGCGCGGTGTGCCTGCTGCAGCGGCCGTGAGGCGGCTTGCACCGGCAGCCGGCAGGGCCGGGCTCAGTTCACCTGCACGCTGATCTTGCGCGGCTGCGCGTGCTCGGCCTTGGGGATGCGAACGCGCAACACACCATGACTGAGTTCGGCGCTGACCTTGTCGGCAGCGAGTTCCTTGCTCAGCGTGAAGGCGCGGCCGTAGCGCGCCAGGCTGACCTCCACGTGGCTCGGCGCCATGCCCTGCGGTACGGGCAAGGCCATTTCAGCTTCGATGTGCAACTGGTCGCCTTCCACGCGCAGGTCGAGCTTGTCGCGCGGCACACCCGGCAGGTCGGCATACAGGGTGATGCCGGTGGCGTCTTCGATCACGTCCACCGGTGGCAGCAGCGCGGCTTCCTGGCGCGTCGTGTCTTCACGGGCGGCGGTGGCGGGGGTGGCCTGGGTCACGGCATTCATGGTCATGCTCCTTGAGTTCACTGGACTTCGATGCGGCGCGGCTGCGCCGATTCGCGACGCTTGACGCTGACATGCAGCACGCCGTCGCGGTAGTCGGCTGTCACGGCGCCCGGGTCGATGTCGTCGGGCAGGCTGACGACGCGGCGGAAGCGTCCGACAAACCGCTCGTTGAGGTGCAGCGCGGTTTTTTCATCGCCGGCCGGCAGCGTCGCCTTGCGCTCGCCATCGATGGTGAGCACGCCGCGGTCGAGGTTGATCTCCACCGCTGCCGGGTCGATGCCGGGAGCAAAGGCGTAGATTTCCACCGCTGTCGGCGTGCTGCCGACATTCAGCGCCGGATAGCCACCGCGGCCGAAACCGCGGATGCTGGGCGAATAGTCGAACCGCGTGTTGATGTCGCGCTGCAGGCGATCGAGCTCGGCAAGAACGTCGCGCGGAAAAAGGCTTCGGTACATGATGCTTCCTCCAAAGGGTTGTGGCGGGCCGGCGCTACACCAACCATGACCCGACAAAACTTGAATTGAGGCCGGTGCGGCGGCGTTTCAAGACCGGAAAGTGAATGGCCGGGCGGATGTCATCATCTGCTTTTGCGTGAGAGGTTCCAGGCCGTGCAGTTCAAGGACTACTACCAGGTGCTCGGTGTCGCGCGCGACGCCACTGCCGAGGCCATCAAGAAGGCCTACCGGCAGGCGGCGCGGAAGTTCCACCCCGACGTCAGCAAGGAGCCCGACGCCGCGACCCGCATGAGCGAGGTCAACGAGGCCTACGCTGCGCTGTCCGATCCCGAGCGCCGCGCCGCCTACGACACGGTGGGCCGGGGCCGGCGCCAGGGCGAAGCCTTCACGCCACCGCCCGACTGGGATGCCGGCTTCGAGTTCTCGGGCGCCGGCGCGGATGGCCGGGATGCGGGCGAATTCAGCGATTTCTTCGCCGAGCTGTTCGGACGCGCCCGACCCGGTGCACGCGGCCGCGCCGGGGCAGGCGTCGAGATGCGCGGGCAGGACCACCACGCCAAGATCGTGCTCGACCTCGAGGACGCCTGGCGCGGCGCCACGCGGCAGGTCACGCTGCGCAGCGCGCAGCTCGACGCACAGGGTCGTGTCTCGCTGCAGCCGCGCACGCTGGACGTGAAGATCCCGGCTGGCGTCAAGCCCGGGCAGCTGATCCGGCTGGCCGGGCAGGGCGGGGCGGGCCACGGCGGTGCGCCGGCCGGCGACCTGTTCCTGGAGGTGCATTTCAAGCCGCATCCGCGCTTCCGCATTGACGGTGCGCATCTCGTGGCCGATCTGCCCGTGGCACCGTGGGAGGCCGCGCTGGGTGCCGTGGTGCCGGTGGAACTGCCCGACGGGTCGACGCTCAAGGTGCGCGTGCCCGCCGGCGCGCAAAGCGGGCGTCAGCTCAGCGTGCGCGGCAAGGGCTTGCCCGGCGCGACGCCGGGCGACTTGGAATTACTGGTGCGTGTCGTGCTGCCCAGTGCCTTCGACCCGCGGGCGCGCAAGCTGTACGAGCAGATGGCGGCGGAGCTGAACGACTTCGACGCCCGCAAGGTGGCTGCGGCCGAGGCCGCACGCGGGGAGTGAGCACATGGCGATGAACGACAACGCGCTGGTAGCCCTGGTCGACGAGGCCCTGCTGACGCTGGACGACCTGTGCCGTGTCGGTGCGGTGACCCCGGAATGGGTCGCCGAGCGGGTGCAGTCCGGCTTGCTGGCGGCGCGGCACGGCGAAGCCGAGGTCTGGCACTTCGACGCCGTGGCGTTGCGGCGGGTGCGCTGGATGGTGCGGCTGGAGCGCGACTTTGAAGCCGTGCCCGAACTGGCCGCCCTGGTGGTCGATCTGCAGGCGGAAATCGAACGCCTGCGCGCCCGGCTGGACCGCGCCGGCCTCGGCTGAGAAGACCGGAGCCAGCCGGTGAAGCCCGATCCGAAGACGCAATGGAACGTGGGCTACTGGCTGCTGGCGCTGCTGGCGCTGGTGTGGCTGCAGAGTCTGTGGCAGGCGCAGCGCCAGGTGGAGCCGGTGCCCTACAGCGTGTTCGAGCAGGCCCTGGCCGACGGCCGCGTGGCCGAGGTGGTGGTGGGCGAAAGCACCATCACCGGCAAGCTCAAGAGCCCCGACCCGGGCGGCAAGACGGTGATCGTGGCCAACCGCGTCGAGCCCGATCTGGCCGCGCGGCTGTCGCGCTACGACGTGCCCTACACCCGCGTCATCGAGAGCACGCTGCTGCGTGACGTGCTGTCGTGGGTGGTGCCGGCGGCGGTGTTCTTCGGCCTCTGGTTCTTCGTCATCCGCCGCGTGCTGGACAAGCAGGGCATGGGCATGGGCAGCTTCATGAGCATCGGCAAGAGCCGCGCCAAGGTCTATGTCGAGAAGGACACCGGCGTGACCTTTGCCGACGTCGCCGGCGTCGACGAGGCCAAGGCCGAATTGCAGGAGATCGTCGCCTTCCTGAAGGACCCGCAGGGCTACGGCAGGCTCGGCGCGCGCATGCCCAAGGGCGTGCTGCTGGTGGGGCCACCGGGCACCGGCAAGACGCTGCTGGCCAAGGCGGTGGCCGGCGAGGCCGGCGTGCCCTTCTTCAGCATCTCGGGCAGCGAGTTCGTCGAGATGTTCGTCGGTGTCGGCGCGGCGCGCGTGCGCGACCTCTTCGAGCAGGCGCGCGCCAAGGCGCCGGCCATCATCTTCATCGACGAACTCGACGCGCTGGGCCGCGCGCGCGGCGCCGCCGGTCCGATCGGTGGCCACGACGAGCGCGAGCAGACGCTCAACCAGTTGCTGGTCGAGCTCGACGGTTTCGACAGTTCCACCGGCCTCGTGCTGCTCAGCGCCACCAACCGGCCGGAGATCCTCGACCCGGCCCTGCTGCGCGCCGGCCGCTTCGACCGCCAGGTGCTGGTCGACCGGCCCGACAAGGCCGGGCGCGTGCAGATCCTGCGCGTGCACGTGAAGAAGATCCAGCTCGCGCCGAGCGTCGAACTGGACCAGGTGGCCGCGCTCACCACCGGCTTCACCGGCGCCGACCTGGCCAACCTGTGCAACGAGGCGGCGCTGGCGGCGACGCGCCGCGGCGCCGCGCAGGTGGCGCTGGAAGACTTCACGGTGGCCGTCGAACGCATCGTCGCCGGCCTGGAGAAGAAGAACCGCGTGCTCAACCCGCGCGAGCGCGAGGTCGTGGCCTTCCACGAGATGGGCCACGCGCTGGTGGCGCTGTCGCTGCCGGGGTCGGACGCGGTGCACAAGGTGTCGATCATCCCGCGCGGCATCGGCGCGCTCGGCTACACCATCCAGCGGCCCACCGAAGACCGTTTCCTGATGACGCGTGAAGAACTGGTGCACAAGATCATGGTGCTGCTCGGCGGCCGCGCCGCCGAGAAGCTGGTCTTCGGGCACCTGTCCACCGGCGCTGCCGACGACCTGGCCAAGGTGACCGACATTGCGCGCGACATGGTCACGCGCTACGGCATGGTCGACGAACTGGGCTACGTGGCCTACGAGGCGCAGCCGCCGCGTTTCCTGGACCTGCAGGGCCCGTCGCCCGGCGGCTGCCCGGTGAGCCCGGCGACCCAGGAGCGCATCGACGAGGCGCTGCGCTCGATCGTGATGTCGGCCTTCGAGCAGACCACGGCCATCCTCGCTCGCAACCGGGAGACGCTGGACCGCTGTGCGCGCGAACTGCTGGTGCGCGAGACGCTCGACGAAGCCGCGCTGCGCGCGCTGACCCAGGATCTGCGCGCCGAAGCCGCTACAACGCCCGCTTGAGCCGCAGGTGCGCCACCAGCCCGCCTTCGGGGGCATTGGCCAGTTCCAGCGTGCCGCCCAGGCGGTGCATGGACTTGTCGACGATCGCCAGGCCCAGGCCGGCGCCGGTGGCGGCGGTGCGCGCGGCGTCGCCGCGGAAGAAGGGCGTCGTCAGATGCCCCAGCTTGTCGCTCGCCACGCCGGGGCCCTGGTCGCGCACGCTGACGATGATCCAGGGCCCGGTCTTCACCGCCGACACCGTGACCTCGGCGACGCCGGTGTAGGTGCCGCGGCCGTAGCGGCGGGCGTTCTCGAACAGGTTCAGGAAGACGCGGCCGAGTTCGGTTTCGTCGGCCATCGCCACCAGGTCGTCGGCGACGCGGGAAGTGATGCGGATCTGCGCCGGTTCGCGCAGCGCCGCGGCCTCGCGGTCGATGAGCTGTGCCACGTTCACCGGCTTGAGCTGCGTTTCGCCGGGTCGCGCGTAGTCCATGAACTTGCCGATGATGGCGTCGAGCTGGTCGATGTCCAGCGCCATGTTGCGCTTGGCCTCGTCGTCGTTGACGCTCATCTCGGTTTCCAGGCGCAGCCGCGCCAGCGGCGTGCGCAGGTCGTGGCTGATGCCGGCCAGCATCACGGCACGGTCTTCCTCCACCCGCGCCAGCTCGCGCGCCATGCGGTTGAAGCCGCGGTTGACTTCGCGGATCTCGCTGGTGAGCGTGTTCTCGTCCAGGCGTGAATCGAGGTCGCCGTCGCGTATGCGGCTGGCGGCGAACGACAGCTGCCGCAAGGGCTGGTTGATGAGCCGGGCGATCGCCACCGATCCCATCAGCGTGGCCGCCAGCGCGATGCCGATCCAGATCAGCCAGGTGTCGCCGCTCAGCGGCCCGGTCTGTGCCGCTTCGGCCTGCAGCCAGTAGCGGTCGCGGTCGATCGAGAAGCCCACCCACAGGCCGGGCCGGCCGTTGACGCTGCGCGCGACCACCGCGTCCGGCCCCAGCGCGGCGCGCAGCTCCTCGCTGACGCGGCGCGTGAAGCGGTCGATCGCGAACGGCTCCCAGCGGTCGCCCGGTTCACGCGGCGCGACGCGCGTGGCCTCGTTGGCGCCCAGGCTCTTGACCAGCATCACGCGGTTGATGCCGTCGGCCTGGCGCAGCGCGGCGCGCGACAGGTTGACCAGGCTGGCCGTCTGCTGCGCGGCCAGCACCGCGCGCGGTTCGAACTCCAGCGCACGCAGCGTTTGCACCCAGGCGAAGACGCCGCCGGCCAGCAGCAGCGCCAGCAGGATGAAGGTGCGCCAGAACAGGCTCAGGCCCAGAGGGGGGCGTGGCACGGGCGGCAGCTAGTTGGTGCCGTCGGGTACGAACACGTAGCCCACGCCCCACACGGTCTGGATGTAGCGCGGCTGCGAGGGGTCGGGCTCGAGCATCTTGCGCAGCCGCGAGATCTGCACGTCGAGGCTGCGGTCGAAGGGCTCGAACTCGCGGCCGCGCGCCAGTTGTGCCAGCTTGTCGCGCGACAGCGGCTGCCGCGGGTGGCGCACCAGCGCCTTGAGCATCGAGAACTCACCGGTGGTCAGCGCGATCTGCTCGCCGTCCTTGGACAGGCGGCGCAAGGACAGGTCGAACTCGAAGGGTCCGAAAGTCACCACCTGCGCTTCCTTCGACGGTGCGCCGGGTGCTTCGGGCGTGGGCCGGCGGCGCAGCACGGCGTGAATGCGCGCCAGCAGTTCGCGCGGGTTGAAGGGCTTGGACAGGTAGTCGTCGGCGCCCACCTCCAGGCCGACGATGCGGTCGACGTCCTCGACCTTGGCCGTGAGCATGATGATCGGCGTGCGGTCGTTGGCGGCGCGCAGGCGGCGGCAGATCGACAGCCCGTCCTCGCCCGGCATCATGAGGTCGAGCACGATCAAGTCGACCGTCTCGCGCGTCAGCACGCGGTTCAGTGCCCGGGCGTCTTCGGCCAGCAGGACGTCGAAACCTTCCTGCGACAGGTAACGACGCAGGAGGTCGCGGATGCGGGCATCATCATCGACAACGACGATACGGTCTGCGCGGGCGGTGGTGGTGGTGGTGGCGTTCATGGCCGATTTCGAATTTGTAACAGACGCATTGTGCGGCGCGCCACCATCGGGCGGCGCCGGGACCTCACCATCTGTTACAGGTCTTTCCGACACGGACCCGGGGCGTGACGGCCGATGCGCGGCATCGGCCAGGGTCCCGAAGGCCGCGATACTCGCCGCAACCGAAACGACACACAAGGAGCCCTGATGCACCGACCCGTCCGACGGATCTTGATCGGCTTGCTTGCCGGCATTGGCGTGGCCGTCGGCAGCGCCGTGGCGCAGCCCCTGCCGCCGCCGCAGAACGTGGTGTCGCTGGCCGCCAGTGCCTCGGTGGAGGTGGCCAAGGACTGGTTGACGGTGGTCTTCTCCACCACGCGCGAGGGTGCCGATGCCGCCACCGTGCAGTCGCAACTGCGGCAGGCGCTGGATGTCGCGCTGACCGAGGCGCGCAAGGCGGCGCGCCCGGGCCAGCTCGAGGTGCAGACCGGCGCCTTCTCGCTGTACCCGCGCTACGCGCCGGTCGACCCGAAAGCGCCCGCCGGGCGACCCGGCATCGCCGGCTGGATGGGCAGCACCGAACTGGTCGTGGAAGGCCGCGACACCCAGGCCATCGCCCAGCTCACCGGGCGCATCCAGACGCTGTCGATCGCGCGCGTGGGCTTTTCACTGTCGCGCGAGGCACGCGAGAAGGTCGAAGGCGATGTCTCGGCGCAGGCGATATCGCGTTTCCGCGCCCGCGCCGACGCGGTGTCGAGGCAGTTCGGTTTCGGCGGCTACACCGTGCGCGAGGTCAACGTGTCGTCGAACGAACCGCCGGGCCAGATGCAGCCGCTGATGCGCGCGCAGGCCGCGCGCGCCATGGCCGAGGAGTCGCTGCCGGTGGAAGCCGGCAAGGCCGTGGTGACTGCCACGGTGAGCGGCAGCGTGCAGATGGAGAAGTAGCCGCTCCCCGAAGCCGGGCTACTGCGCGGTCCAGCCGCCGTCCACCGCCCAGGCCTGGCCCATGATGTTCTTCGCCGCGTCGGAACACAGGAAGAGGCACAGGTCCGCCAGCTGCTCGGGCGTGGTGAACTGCAGCGAAGGCTGCTTCTCGAGCAGCAGCCGGCGCTCGGCCTCTGCGTTGTCCACGCCGTCGGCGGCGGCGCGCGCATCGACCTGCTTCTGCACCAGCGGTGTCAGCACCCAGCCCGGGCAGATGGCGTTGACGGTGACGCCGCTGGTGGCGCACTCCAGCGCCGCCGACTTGGTCAGGCCGACGAGGCCGTGCTTGGCCGCCACATAGGCGCTCTTCTGCGCCGAGGCCACCTGGCCATGCACCGAAGAGACGTTGATGACGCGGCCCCAGCGCCTGGCCTTCATGCCGGGCAGCGCCGCGCGCATGGTGTGGAAGGCCGAGCTGAGGTTGATGGCGATGATGGCGTCCCAGCGTTCGACCGGGAAGTCCTCCAACAGCGCCACGTGCTGGATGCCGGCGTTGTTGACGAGGATGTCGCAGCTGCCGAGCTCGGTCTCGCAGGTGCGTACCATGTCGGCGATCTGCTGCGGCTGCGTCATGTCGGCGCCGTGGTAGATCACCCGGGCGCCGGTGCGCCGCAGTTCGGCCAGCGGGCCTTCGACGTCGCCGAAGCCGTTGATCATCACCTGCGCACCCTGGGCGCCGAAGCTGCGGGCGATGCCCAGGCCGATGCCGCTGGTGGATCCGGTCACGAGGGCGGTCTTGCCTTTGAGCATGGCGAGGCTCCCGGGGCGGGTTGTTACGATGCGGGCATTATCCAGCGCTGCCTGAACCCTTGATGACCGAACCGCGTGTCGAACCTCGCCTGCACGGCGTGTCGTGCCTGGGCAGCCGCGGCCTGCACCGCATGGCGTACTGGGAGTGGGGCGACGCCGCCAACCCGCGCGTGCTGGTCTGCGCCCATGGCCTGAGCCGCCAGGGCCGCGACTTCGACACGCTGGCGCGCGACTTGTGCAGCGACTACCGCGTGGTCTGCCCCGACGTCGTCGGCCGCGGCCGTTCCGACCGCCTGGCCGACCCGATGGGCTACGCCATTCCCAACTACGTGGCCGACATGGTGACGCTGGTGGCGCGGCTGCACGTCGAGCAGATCGACTGGGTCGGCACGTCGATGGGTGGCCTGATCGGGCTCGGCCTGGCCAGCCTGCCGGGCTCGCCGGTGCGGCGCCTGGTGCTCAACGACGTCGGGCCGACGATCCAGCCCGAGGCGCTGCGGCGCATCGGTGGTTACCTCGGGCTGCCGGTCCATTGGCGCACGCTGGAGGAGGCGGCCGATACGCTGCTGGCCATCTCGCAGGGGTTCGGCCCGCACACGCGCGAGCAGTGGCTCGAGCTCACGCGGCCGCAGCTGGTGCCCGACACGGACCACCCGCAAGGCGGCTTCAAGCCGCACTACGACCCTGCCATCGCGGTGCCCTTCCGCGCCATCACGCCCGAGCTCGCGGCCGCCGGCGAGGCCCTGCTGTGGCAGAGCTACGACCGCTTGAGCTGCCCGACGCTGCTGCTGCGCGGCGCCGATTCCGACCTGCTGTCGCACGACACCGCGCTGGCCATGACGCAGCGCGGCCCACGCGCACGGTTGCATGAATTTGCCGGCATCGGCCATGCGCCGATGCTGGTGCAGCCCGAGCAGCGTGCGGTCGTGCGCGCCTTCCTGCTCGGCCCATGAAACGCGCTGCGGCCGGTGCGCCGGCAGGCGCCGTCGGCGCCGCGGCGATCGTTCACCTGGCCGGGGCCCCCGAGCAGCCTGGTGACGCCGACCCTGTGGCGCGCGCACGGGCCTTCGCCGAGCCCTTGCTTGCCGGCCAGGCGCTGGACACCGGCGAAGATGCGCTGGGCCATGCCGACGGCGTGGCTGCGCTGCTGCGCAGCATCGGCGGCGCGCCGTCGCTGTGCGCGGCGGCTTACCTCGTGTACGCGGGCGACTACCTGCAGCACCCCGAAGAGGTGGTCAAGAAGGCCTTCGGCGACAGCTATGCCAGCCTGGTGACGCTGACGCGCAAGCTGGTGCAGATCCAGCGCGCCGCGCGCGAGGCGCAGCAGGGCCAAGGACACGGCAGCGGCCAGCAGGCGCTGCAGATCGAGCGCGTGCGCAAGATGCTGCTGGCCTTCTCGCGCGACCTGCGCGTGGTGCTGCTGCGCCTGGCCTCGCGCCTGCAGACGCTGCGCTGGTTCGCCGCCAGCAAGCGGCCGTGCCCGGAGATGGTCGCCACCGAGTCGCTGCAGGTCTTCGCGCCGCTGGCCAACCGGCTGGGCATCTGGCAGATCAAGTGGGAACTGGAGGACCTGTCGTTCCGTTTCCTCAAGCCGGCGGAATACCAGCGCATGGCGCGTCAGGTCGACGAGACACGCGCCGAGCGCGAGCGCAGCGTCGACGCTGCGCGGCAGCAACTGGCTGCGCTGCTGGCTGCGGCCGGCCTGGTGGTCGACGTACAGGGCCGGCCCAAGCACCTGTACAGCATCTGGAAGAAGATGCAGGGCAAGGGCCTGGCCTTCGCCCGCGTCTTCGACGCCCGCGCGCTGCGCGTCGTCGTCGACGATGTGGCGACGTGTTACGCCGCGCTGGCCCGCGTGCACGAGGCCTGGCGCCCGGTGGAAGGCGAGTTCGACGACTACATCGCGCGCCCCAAGCCCAATGGCTACCAGAGCCTGCACACCGTGGTGCTGGACCACGACGACCGGCCGCTGGAGGTGCAGATTCGCACGCGCGCCATGCACGAGCACGCCGAGCACGGTGTCGCCGCGCACTGGATGTACAAGGAAGCCGGCGCCCGCGGCTACGCCGGCGTCAGTGGTGTCCGTGGCAGCGGCGGCGCCGCCGCCTTGGGCGAGTTCGAGGAGCGCATTGCCGATGCGCGCAAGGCGGTGCTGCGCGAGTTGCTGGCCTGGGAGCGCGACACCACGCGCCAAGGCGCCGCCGAGCCCGGCGCAGCGGCGTTCGACGACCGCATCTACGTCTTCACGCCGCAGGCCAGCATCATCGACCTGCCCGCCGGCGGCACCGCGGTGGACTTTGCCTACGCGCTGCACACCGACCTCGGCCACCGCTGCCGCGGCGCGCGCGTCGACGGCGCCATGGTGTCGCTGAACAAGCCGCTGCTGTCGGGCCAGACGGTGGAGATCGTCGCGGCCAAGGAGGGCGGCCCCTCGCTGGACTGGCTCAACCCCGAACTCGGTTACCTGGCCAGCCCGCGCTCGCGCGCCAAGGTGCGCGCCTGGTTCAACGCCCAGGCGCAGAGCGAGACCATCGCCCGTGGCCGCGAGGCGGTGGAAAAGCTGCTGCAGCGCGAGGGCCGCACCGCGCTCAAGCTCGACACGCTGGCCGAGCAACTGGGGTTCAAGAATGCCGACGCGCTGTTCGAGGTGGTCGGCAAGGACGAGTTCTCGCTGCGCAACATCGAGAACGTGCTGCGCCCCGCGGAGCCGGCGCCCGACGAAGACCGCGTGGCGCTGCACCGCCCGCGCAGCGCCGCCGGTGGCGGCCGCGGCGGCGGCGTCCTGGTGGTGGGCATCGATTCGCTGCTGACGACGCTTGCGCGCTGCTGCCGGCCGGCGCCGCCCGACACCATCGCCGGCTTCGTGACGCGCGGCCGCGGTGTCGCCGTGCACCGTGCAAGCTGCACCAACCTGCACCACATGGCGCAGACGGCGCCGGGCCGCGTCATCGACGTCGCCTGGGGCGCACCCGGAGTCGACAAGACGGCGGTCTACCCGCTGGACGTGCTGATCGAGGCCGCCGACCGGCCCGGGCTGCTGCGCGACATCTCCGAAGTCTTTGCCAAGGACAAGATGAACGTCATCGGCGTGCACACGCAATCGGCCAAGGACCGCAGTGCGGCCTGGATGACCTTCACCGTGGAGCTCGGCGACGCCTCGCGGCTGGCCCAGGTGCTGGCGCAGATCGGTCGCGTGCCCGGCGTACGGCACGCGCGGCGCAAGTAGCGGCGCCGCGGCTGTATATAATGCGCGGCTGACTTAGGCGCGTAGCTCAGCTGGTTAGAGCACCACCTTGACATGGTGGGGGTCGTTGGTTCGAGTCCAATCGCGCCTACCAAAATAGGCAAAGAAATCAAGCACTTAGCGGAAACGCTCGGTGCTTTTTTTCTGCCAGTATGGAAGGAATATGGAAAAGCGGGGTGCACTTCGGTGCACTCTCACGCACGCCATCAAGGTGGCACCGTGCAACGCTCCAAGGATTGAGCGCGTCCGAGATGCCTCGCCATCGCTGGCCGGTGCCGGTCATGGGTCATGAACGCCACCGTGATGGTGGCGGCCGCACGGTCTATGGCCGACTGTCTCGACCGTGCGGCCGATTCAGACGAACGCGAAGCCCTCGGTCAGGTAGCGGCTGGGCACTTCCTCTTCGGCGACCATCACCCGGCCCATCGCCATGACGGTGGCGACGATGCCGTCGATACGCTCGCTGCTCTTGGCCTTGTCGGGCTTGACGTTGCCGGCCGGGTCGGTGCTCACCGACACGTTGCTCGCCATCCAGCGCAGCACCGGATTGCCGCCGTGGTTGAGCTCGCGGCCGAGGATGCGCTTCTCCAGTTCCTTGGTGGGCGCCGTCATGCTGGCGTAGCCCTGGCCGAATGCGACCACCTCGAAGCCGTCGCCGGCCAGTTGCGTCGATAGCTGGGTGGCGTTCCAGCGGTCGATGGCAATCTCCTTGATCTGGTACTTCTCGGCCAGCTCGTTGACACGCTTGCGGATCAGGTCGTAATCGACGACGTTGCCATCGGTGGCCTCGATGAAGCCCTGCCGCTGCCATACGTCGTAGGGCACACGGTCACGCCTGGCGCGCTTGTGGATGCCTTCCTTGGGCACCCAGAAAAAAGGCAGCAGGTGCACCTTCGAGCCGACCGGGAAGGCCAGCACCAGCGCCGTGATGTCGGTCGTGGTGGACAGGTCCAGGCCGGCATAGCAGGGCAGGCCGGCGATCTCGGGCGCCGGCTCGGCGCAGGCATCCCACTCGATCATCGGCATCCAGCGCGTGTCTTGCTCGGTCCAGATGTTGAGCAGCAGCCGCTTGAAGGTGTTTTCGTAGCCGGGGAGTTGCTGCGCCTTCGTGCACTCGGCTTCCATGTAGTTCAGCTTCACCGACACGCCCAGGCCGGGGTGGGCCTTGTGCCAGGTGGCCGGGTCTTTCCAGTCGTCATCGGCGCCGGCTTCGTAGATCACCGGCAGGAAGGCGTCGTCGATGACGATGCCGTCGCGCACCTTGCACCCGTAGTCATAGAGCTCGTAGCAGAGTGAGTGCCGGTCGAAGCCGGCGGTCGTGATGGCGACCGTGAGCGGCTGGCGCCTGGCGCCCGTGCTGGTCGTGAGCACGTCCCACAGTTCGCGGTCGGGCAGCGCGTGCACCTCATCGACCACGATGCCGTGGGCGCTGAGGCCGTGCTTCGTGTAGGCCTCGCTGGAGAGCACCTTGTAGCTGGATGCGGTGCTCTGTACCACCAGGGAGCGTTTGAAGGCCTGCACGCGCTTCTGCAGCGTCCCAGAGGCATCGGCCATGGCCTTCGCCATCTCGAAGACGATAGCGGCCTGCTCGCGGTCGGCGGCGGCGCTGTAGACCTCGGCACCGGGTTCGCCGTCGGCCATGAGCAGGTACAGCGCGATGCCGGCCGCCAGCGTGGATTTGCCGGCCTTGCGCGGGATCTGAATGTAGGCCGTGCGGTAGCGCCGGGTGCCGTCGGCACGCTTCCAGCCGAACAGCGGCCGGATGATCCGGTCGGCCTGCCAGGCGGACAGCTTCAGCGGCTGGCCGGCCCACTCGCCTTTCGTGTGCGTGAGGCAGAGCTCGAAGAACCGGACGGCGCGCTCGGCCGCCTCGTCATCGAACCAGAATGGGTCGGAAGAATTCTTCGTTCGGGTCATCGTGTGCAGCCGGTGGAACAGATACCTTCGAGCGCGCGGCCGGCGTGAGGCCGAGCTCTTGGGCGTGCACACGCATCGACGCCACGACGTTGGTCTTGATCGGCTTGCCGGCCCGCATGCCCGCGACGAACTCGGCATACAGCGAACAGAATGCCTCGACGATGGCGATATCGACGCTGGTCAGCACGCCCAGGCGGTCGAGCTCGGGCACCACGGCTTCCCACTGGCGGCGCCCGTCTGGGGGCATCCAATCGGGGCAGGTGGGGGCACCCCCTTGGGGGTGGGGCTCGCGTGCAGGCAACGGCCGTTTTCCGGGGTTGCCGGCCAGCTTCTTGAGCGCGGTGGGCTTGCGGGCGGTCATGTCGAAGACTGCGGCGGCGTGCGCGAGGGGAGCCGAACGGTTCGCATCCCGTCGGTTGCTGGCGATTTCTCGTTCCACGGGTGACGCGGGTCGAGCGGCCTGCCGTGCTCGTCGCAGCCCTTGACGCTCACGCCTCGGGTGCGCTGGCCGTGGTGCATCTTGCACAGGCCGACGAGGTTGTCGCGCAGGTTGTTGGCTGGGTTGTCGTCGCGGTGATCGACCTCGACGGCGGGGACGATGTAGCCCTGCGCCTTGCACTCGTTGCACAAGGGCTGCTGGGTCAGCACCAGCGCACGCAGCTTGCGCCACGCCGCACCGTTGAGGGCCAGCGTGCGGCCGGTCTCGGCCTGGCGCTGCTTGAGCGTCTTGCCCGACAGCATCTTGATGCTGGGCGCGAGCTCCTTCACCAGCGGCTGCAGCATCTTGAGCTTGTGAGTCTTGAGCGCCTTAGGCATTGATCGACCTCGCAGGCAGGTTCTCCAGACGGCGCACCTCGTCGGTGTCCATCCAGCCATCGGTGATCGCGCGCTCGTAGAACTGGGCGCGTGCCAGGCTGTCGCCGCGCAGCAGGCCTTCGACGCTGTGCTCGGCGAAGTAGACGCGGCGGCCGGCGTCGGTGAGCAGGCAGCGCGCGATGCTCTGCTCCCACATGCTCAGGTGGCGCCGCAACGTGAGGGTGACGAACTGCCGCGCCATCTCGACGCTGTTGCTGTAGTTGCCGTGCCGCAGGTCGCCCACCACGGTTGGCGGCACGCGGAACAGGCGACAGACCTCTTCGACGCTGAACTGACGCGCGCCCAGCCACTCGGCATCTTCCAACGTCATCGACAGCGGGGTGTAGTCCACGCCCGATTCGAGGATCGGCGTCTTGCCGGCGTTGGCAGCGCCAGCGTACTGGCTCGCCCATGAGTCGCCGACGGCCTTGCGCTGTTCGGGATTGAGCGTGCCGGGGAACTTGAGCACGCCCGATGCCTTGGTGCCGTTGCGGAAGGTGGCGCTGCCGTGCTCGCGCTCGGCGATGGCGAGCTCGACCACCTCACGCGCGGCCGAGATCGGCGACACGCCCAGCACGCCGTTGTCGCTGCGGTGGCGCAGGTGCAAGACTTCTTCCTGCAGCAGCCGGCGCGTCGTGCCGTTGTCGCGGTTCCACTCATAGGCCAGGCGCCCGGTGTCGAGCTTGAGCACCTGCACGCGGTCGGCGTGCATGGGCAGCAGCTCGCGCACCTGGCCGTCATAGCCGCGCCGGATCTCGGCATAGGCGTTGCCGCGCAACAGCACGCTGGCCTGCATCTGCTCGCGGAATTCGAGCGCGGTCTGCTGGCCGTTCGGCTGGTCGTGCAGCACCTTGTACAGCGGGTGATCCTTCGCGCGGTTGCGGCCGTCGTCACCTTCCCTGCGGTAGAGGATCAGCGGCAGCGATGCGATGGTCTCGGAGATCGCCGACACGCAGGCGTAGACGGCCGACACGCTCTCGGCGGATCGTGGCGTCACGCCGTTGCCGCGCAGCGCCGACATGTTCGTCCAGTAGGGGTCGCTCGGGTTGCTGGCGCGTCGCTCCAGGCCGATGGTGCCGAGCACCCGGTCGAGGAACGTCATAGCGTCGCGAACCACAGACGGTGCGTCTGCAGCGCGTCCGACTCTCGGAGCGTCGGCATGCTGCGCTTGGCGACCGTGGTGTCGGCGTAGGCCGGATCCGGCGTGATGGTGATCTCGCGCAGATCGACGGTGCGCAGCTCGCGCACCAGCTTGCCGTTGCGCTGCTCCCAGTGGTCGCCACCTTTGGGCACGACGAACCCGAAGCTGCAGCCGCTCACGTCGCCGCGCTCGACCAGCACGGCCAGGTCGCGGCCGACCGTGGTGTCGGGCAGGTCGAGCTCGAAGGCCAGGCCCTTGGCGTCTTCCCGCAGGCGCAGGGTGCCGGCCGACACTCTCCCGAGTATTGAACGGCGCTCGTGGTCATACAGCGCCATGATGGCGCCGGGCTGTCGCAGGCTGCGGGTGAATGCTCCCGGCCGGACAGACTCCACGAACTCGCCCAGGTCGGCCGGCGAATCGAACACGGCCGCATGTCCCACCAGCTTGCCGGGTGACGGCAGCGCCAGGCCCGAGGCCGTGCGTACTTCGAGCATCACAGCGCGATGTCTTCGGCGTGGACAAAGGCCGTCGGATGGCGCACCGCGATGTCGACCGTGGACATGGCCCGCACCAGCACGCCGCCGCGAGCGTAGGCCGTCGAGTCGAACGGATTGACGAGAATGTCGATCTCGCTCCAGATACCCAGCAGCACCTGCGACCAGTCGCCCAGGATCAGGCGCAGCTTGTTGGGACTGCCTGCCTTCTCGGGCACCTGCGTGGTGTTGAAGAACGGCAGTTCGGCCATGCGCCCGCCTTCGAGCAGATAACCGGCGATGCCGCTGGCCTTCAGCGTGCTGGCGAGCTTGGTCTTGACCTTGGGGCCGCCGAGCCAGTTCGCGGCCATCGTGTTTTCGAGCTCGGCCTTCTCGATCATGCCCAGCACGTTGGCCCAGCTCAAGGTGGCCAGGTTCGCGGTCTGGATGCCGCTCGTGGCCAGCACGCCCGTCGGCTCGTTGCTGCCGCCGCCGATGATCAGGGCCGAGTCGATGGCCTTGGCCAGCATGTAGGCCAGGTCGTCGCGCAGCAGCTGCTCGATGTCGGGGCTCGACTGCATGATGAGCTGGCGCGACATCTCGGTGACGCCGCCGGCATGCTTCGGGGTCATCGTCACCGGGTCGGTGGTGATGCCGGTGTCGCTGACGGCGCCGTTCTGGGCCACCCAGCCCACCGAGGTGGTGGTCGCCTGCTTCGGGATGCTCACATTGCCGCTCAGGCCCGACAGCACACGCACGCCCAGGCGCCGCGCCAGCAGGGCGTTGCGCAGCGGGCTGATGAACTGGTCGGCGCGATGGTCGGTGGGCACTAGGTCGTTGCCGGTGGTCGTGGTGTTGACACGCGTTTCGAGCGCGGCCATCGGCAGGAACATGCCCTGCGCCTTGCGGCCGGTGCGGCGCTCGGCCTCGACGTGGTACTCGGCTTCGGCGCCGGTCAGGGCGCGGCCTTCGACCTGGGCTTGCAGTAGACGCATCAGGGACACACGGCCTTCGAGGCCAGCGCGGTCGCGGTGCTCGCCGTCGGCGGGGGTGCCCTGCATGCGGCGCTCGGCATCGGCCAGGAACTGCGCCCGGCCTTCCTGCTGCTCCAGATCCGTGACGCCAGCCTTGAGCGCGTCGAACTTCGTTTGTTCGTCGGCCGTCAGGGCGCGTTTGCCGGCTTCGGCGGCGGCCAGCAGGGCGCGCATGTCGGCCACCTTGGCGGCGCGCTGTTCACGGATTGCAGAGAGGTTCATCGAAGGGCACCGATTGATTGAAGTAGCCGACGTGTACCGCATTAGGCGCATTAGCGGAAGGCGTTAACTTCACTTCGTACATCGGCGAACACTGGCGGTCAATTGATCGTTAGGGAATCGTGTTCTCCGCGTGGCCTGCGAGACATTCTGCAGATTTGCAGAAGGTTCCCGAGGCTAATGCGCCGTCGGGGTGTCTCTACTCTGCATCTCGATCTTCGCCAGCAGCGCCGTCGTGCCGTTGGGCGCGGCGATGGTCACTTCAATGGAGACCCGGCCGCCCAGCACGATGGTCGTGGCTACGGTCAGGGGTGCGCCGGCCTGCAGCGCCATCACGGTGGCGGCCCATGTCTGCACGTCTTCGGCCCTTATGCTGGCGATGGCGTCGTCGATCACGCTGCCGGTGGCGCCGAGGAAGGCGTCGATGATGGTCGTGTCGGTGTTCATGGAATCAGCTCCAATTGGGTGGGCACCGGATTTGTGCCGCGGTTGTCCGGTGGTGCCGGCTCGTCAAAGTCGGCGACGAACTCGAACGCTATTTCCGCCGTCGCCGCCGCGTATGTGGTTTCATAGATCAGGTCGGCGTGCTCGTGGTCGCTGTGCAAGGCGAGGTAATCGGCCAGGTGGTCGATGCGCTCACGCAGCACACGAAGGCGCCGCATCAGCGAGGAGATGGTCTTGTGCGCCTGCGGGTCGCTCGCAGCTACCAGGCCGAACTGCTCTGCCATGAAGCGCAGGTGAACCGGGTGTATCGCAACACGGTCAATGTTGCCGCCCGCGTCTTGCTCCAGCAGGATCAGCGAATCGTCGTCGTCGTCGAGCCGCTCGATCTTGAGCTCGGGGATGTGATGGTCGTTCATGTCGTCGTCGTCCTTCAAAGAGTCGGTTGAACTGCAACAGCAGATGGCATATCTAGAGGGTGTCCGTTAGACGGACAAGGAGAAGGGGTCAAAACACCCCGGATAGGTCCGTTAGACGGACAAGGCGGCGGTCTCTCTTGTCCGTCTAACGGACCTATTAAGGCCTTCCCTTGTCCGTTAGACGGACTAAGCGATGTGTTTTGAAATGGGGCCTTTGGCTGGCTTCCGCGTAACGTCTTCGGCTGAATCAGCGGCACGTCGCGCCTGTAGGCGCCCTGCTCGAAGGCCTTGTCGGCGCCGGGATCGAAGCCGGCGATCTTGCCCAGCTTGTGCCAGGTGATCGCGTACCACGACGCCTTGTTGGGACGATGGCCCTTCACGGTCTCGAAGATGAAGCCGGCGTTGATGAGCTCCAATTTCGCGCGCTGGATCACGTCGGCCGACTTCCAGCCGCGTGCCGCCAGGTGCGGACGCGATAGGAGCAAACGCCCGTTGTCGTCAGCTTTGCACTGGCGGGCCACCTCCAGCAGCAGGGCGCGTGCAGGATGCGATAGGCGGCTGTAGGCGGGGCAGTCGAGCACGACATAGGGCAACGCCACGAACGGGCCGCCATCGCGCCCTGAATCGCGCCTACGGCCGGTGTTGCGACCGTTAGCCACCGCGCACCCGGCCAGCGAGGTGGTTAGTCCACGCCTTGTGAAAGACCTTCATCGACGCGACCTCGGCCTTCTCGATCATCAGCGCGTGCTGCCAGGCGTCCTTGTCGATGTACTTCTCGATCTCGGCCCGGACGCGTTCGCGCAGGTCGTTGGGGTTCATCGCGTCGAGCTCCCAGGACTTGCTCGGGTCGGCGGTGGTGTTCTCCAGATACCACTTGAATCGCACGTCGCCGGACTTGCTCGCGGTGTCGAAGTGCGGCAGGCCGGCCAGATCGTCGTGGGTAATTGCGATGCGCCGGAAGGACCACATCGAGCCGTAGCGGGCCAGGCGGCGCGGCAGGTCAACCTCGCTCATGTAGAGGCCGCTCGGGTCCCAGTCGCCGACGTACAGCGCCACAGCCTCGCGGTCGTCGGGCAAGTCCATCGAGTCCTCGGCGGCCTGGCGCACGGCGGTGAAGCTGCCGAAGCCCTTCATCACCCGGAAGGTGATGCCTAGCTCGTCGAGCACCGGCGCGAGCACGCCTTGTATCGTGGACTTCTCGCTCCACACCTCCACCAGCGTCGGCTGGTCCTGCCAGTAGTCGCGCCGATAGCCGTCTACCGAGCTCTTGATGATCTCGTCGGGGTCGCTCCACAGATTGACCCGATCCACGGCGCGCGAGCCGTCCACGATGAGTGTCCAGTCGAGCTCGTCGCGCTCGCGCATGTCCGTCATCACGCGGCTGATCTTCCCGGTGCTGTTGACGCTCATGTCGGGGATCAGCGGCATCGTGAACAGCGCGTAGCAGACGCCGCGCACCGTGATCGGGTGGCGCGCGTCAACGATGCTGACGATGGCCTGCTCTAGGCGCAGAGTCTCAGGCGCCCTGCCGCGACGACGAGGCAATTCCTGACCTGTCGGAATTTGCTCTTCGGCCGACAGCGTGGTGGTGGTGGCGCTCAAGATGCAGCCCCCACACGCTGCAGGAACTCGTCGAGCTCGGCGTCGGTGGCGATCTCGCGGTGCAGGTTCCATTTCGAGATCAGCCAGCGGCCGTCGGCGAGCTTGCGGAGCTCGAAGCCGGCCAGCGCCGCGTATGCCACGCGGGTGGCGTCGGTCTTGGTGGTGGTCATGGGTGCCACCTCCTACGCGCACAGGGCTGGCGTGGTCTCCTGCTCAAGCTGGCGGCGCCAGTCGGCGGCGGCCTCGGGCGAGATCAGCACACGGCGGCCGACCTTCATGATGCGCGGGCCGTGGCCGGCTTTCATCAGGTTGTGCAGGTGCGTCCTGCTGATGCGGTGGGCATCGCAGAACTCGGCGATGGTGTAGGCGGCCTGCGGGGTGTATCCGTGGCCGATGGCGAACTTATTCATTAGCGCACTTCCTTTCGTTGCGGTGTTAACTCACGTCCTAATGAACGTGTGCCGCAAGTTTAGGAAGCTGCGCTGTGCAAGTCTTTCTGAATCTTCAGTCGAATTTTAGAAACGGCTTGAAGCCGACGCCATTGTCGAAGGCCAATTTCACGCGGTAGTAGTCTGCGCGTGCAGTCTCGAATGAAACGCAGTGCTCGGCAGCCTGCGTGCTGATCAGGTCTGTTACTGCGCCGTCGGGGTTGTCCTGTAGCGAGTTGCGAATGGCGCAAAAGATTTCAATGGCCCGCTGGTCCGTGCGGCTGTAGTCGGATTCATATGTGCCCCACTCGAATGGCAGGCGAATGGACTTCCGCCAGGGCACGCCGCCGATGACCATGCGGAGCTTCTTTGCCAGGTGATACGCGGCAAAGTTCTCCCATTCGTTCCAGTGCCCGTCGGCATTCGCCGTCATCAGCATGCGGCGACAGAAGATGCCAATGACGCGGGCGTCGAACTCTTCTCTCTCTTCGTCCGACATCTCACCACGACGATGGCGCTCGAAGTAGTCTTCGAAGTCGAACGCGAGGTCGCTCAGGTCGATCTCTTCCATGTCACTCCCCTTCACAGTGCCAGCTTCGCCAGCGCGTCGGCGGCCACGTCGCCACGCAGGTGGCCGTAGTGCTGTTCGATCATCCGTACCGACGTGCCGCTGATCTGCGCCACCGTCAGCAGGTCCAGGCCACCGTGCACCAGGTCGCTGATGGTCGAGTGGCGCAGGGTGTAGGCCGTCGTGCCGTCGGGCAGCTTGGCGGCCTCGACAGCGGCCTTCACGGGCCATTTCCAGGAGTCCTTGTCCCAGGCCCGGCCGTCGGCCCTGGCCAGTAGCGGCGCGCCCGGCAGCTTGCCCTTCGCAGCGGCATCGAAGAATTCGGCGGTGTCCTTCGGCAGCTTGAGCTTGCGGTCGCGGCCGGCCTTGTCCACGCCGACGAAGAGCACGCTCAATCGCTTGTCGAAGTTGCCGACCGTGAGCGCGGCCAGGGCGCCGGGGCGCAGCGGCAGCAGGGACAGGCCTTTAAGGAACAGCGCCATGTCGGCCGGCGCCTTCTCAATGAACTTGCGCCGCTGGTCCTTGTCGAGGTACAGCTCGCGCCGCTTGTCGGCGTCCTTGATCGGCAGCAGCTTGCCGCGCCACGCGAAGTCGGATGTCACCAGGCCGTCGGTGTACGCAAGATTCAGCGCGGCACGGAAGCACGCCATGTCGCGGTTGAGCGTGCTCGCCGTGCGGGTCTCGCCCCGGTTCCCGCCGCTGCGGGTAGGCGTGGCCTGCAGCCGCTTGCGCCACGCATCCAGCATGGCCGGCGTGAGCTTGGCGATGTCGGTCGCGGCCAGCTTCTTGTCGTCGAGCACGTAGGTCTTGAACCGGGCGGCGGCATCCTCCGCTGCAGGCACGATGTCGGCCGCCGTCTTGCCCTTGGCTGACCTCCTTGCCAGCGCGTAGGGCGTGAGCGTGGTCTTCGGTTTGGTGGCGCGTAGGTGCTCGACGTAACGCTCGCACACCACTTTGATGGTGGTCGCCGTGGCGCAGCCGCCCTTGCCTAGGTGCGTGAACCACGTTTCGGCCGCAGCCTTCGCGGCGCTGTATCGCTGGCTATCGGGTAGCTCTGCAAACTCACCGAGGGCGTGGGCCGGCTTCTTCCCGGTGTTGTCGTCCAGCGCCCGCGCGATCCATGTGCCAGCGCTGGCTGCCGTCATGCGCCGGAAGCCGAGGTAGCACCCAGGGCTCAGGCGCAGCCAGTACGGGTCGCGGCGGGGTGTCAGTGCGTCGCGTCCTCTTACGGTGTCTATCTTGGTCATGGTGGGGGTCACGGTGGGGGTCGTTGGTATGGAAGGAGTATGGAAAACCTTTCCATACTTTACCGCACCTCCGTGAACCTGCGCGAACACGTCACCTAGGTAGAGTGCACTTTCGTGAACATCAGAAAACGCTATTCCCTACATTGACATGGTGGGGGTCGTTGGTTCGAGTCCAATCGCGCCTACCAAATTCGGTAGAAGAATCAAGCACCTGGTGGAGACGCCCGGTGCTTTTTTCTTGGCGGTATGGGGAAGGTGCGCAAGAGCGGGGTGCGCTTCGGCGCACTCACACGAACGCAGGCCCGTGGGTCTCATACCGGCTCGGCCCGATTCAAGCCGGTACCGTCTCCTTTTCCGCTACGCTGACGCCCATGCCCAGCGCGAGTGTTCATGGCTGAGACCGTCCTGCGACTCGAGATCCGAGGCTTGGTCCAGGGTGTCGGCTACCGCTGGTCGATGGCTGAGGAGGCGCGGCGGCTGGGCATCCGCGGGTGGGTACGCAACCGTCACGACGGATCGGTCGAGGCCATGGTGGCGGGCCCGTCGGAAGCGGTCGACCGCATCGTCGCGTGGGCACGCTGCGGCTCGAAGTCGGCAGCGGTCACCGTGGTCGACGTCTTTGCCGGCGAGGGCGCCTTCGACTCGTTCGACCAGTGGCCAACGGAGTAGGCGAGTGCCCCGGCGCACCCGTCAGCTCACCACCCCAACGACGCGCGCCGTCGTGGCGGCGGCACCGGCCACAGCGCTGCCGCCCGGCGGCGGCGGTGGAGATCGCGTCTGTCGTCGACCGCGCATCGACAGCCACCGCTGCACCGGTTGTGGCCGGTGCGTCGCCGCGTGCGAGCTGCACCTGTTGAGCCTCGAGCCCGTGCGCTGGGTGAAGTTCGCGGTGCTACACGAGCCGGACCGGTGCACGGGCTGCAGCCAGTGCGCCGTGAGCTGTCCGTTCCACGCCATCACCATGCGAGCGCAGGCCATGGTGGAGACCTTCAACGGCGGCTGTCCGCTGACGACGCCGTCCGGGTGAGGTCGTCGCCAACCCCAGGTGAACAGCGCGACGATGAAGGGCGCAGACGCGAAGAATTGTCCGTACCATCGTCACCGAAGCGGTCGCACAGCTGGCGTGCGCACCTGCCCCCGCGTCTGGAGATCACCGCATGAGCGATTCGTCCGCCTACACGCCGCCGGCTGTCTGGTCCTGGAAGAAGGAAAGCGGCGGCCGCTTTGCGAACATCAACCGCCCGACCGCGGGCCCGACCCACGAAAAGGACCTGCCCGTGGGTCGCCATCCGCTGCAGCTCTACTCGCTGGCCACGCCGAACGGCGTCAAGGTCACGGTGATGCTGGAGGAACTGCTGGCGCTGGGCCTGGGCGGCGCAGAGTACGACGCCTGGCTGATCCGGATCAACGACGGCGACCAGTTCGGCAGCGGCTTCGTCGCGGTCAACCCGAACTCCAAGATCCCGGCGCTGTGGGACCGCAGCGGGCCGACGCCGGTCCGGGTGTTCGAGTCCGGGGCGATCCTGTTGTACCTGGCCGAGAAGTTCGGCGCCTTTCTTCCGGCCAGCAGCGACGCACTCGCCGAGTGCCTGTCGTGGCTGTTCTGGCAGATGGGCAGCGCCCCCTATCTCGGCGGCGGTTTCGGCCACTTCTACGCCTACGCGCCGATCAAGATCGAATACGCCATCGATCGCTACGCGATGGAGGTCAAGCGCCAGCTCGACGTGCTCGACCATCGCCTCGCCGAGAGCCCCTATCTGGCGGGCGACGACTACACCATCGCCGACATGGCGGTCTGGCCCTGGTACGGCAGCCTCGTCAAGGGCCAGCTCTACGAAGCCGGCGAGTTCCTGCAGGTCCAGGCCTACAGCAACGTCCTGCGCTGGACCGACCAGATCGCCCGCCGTCCGGCCGTGCAGCGCGGCCGCATGGTCAACCGCACCTGGGGTCAGCCGTCCAGTCAGCTGCACGAGCGCCATGAGGCCGCCGATTTCGACACCCACACCCAGGACAAGCTGGCCGCGCCGCGCTGAAGCCCCGTTCCCCCCACTGCGAAGGCCCCTTCGATGATCACCCTCTACGACTGCGCCACCGCGCCCAGCCCGCGCCGCGCCCGCATCCTGCTCGCCGAGAAGGGTGTCGTCCATGAGACGGTCGAGGTCGACCTGAGGCATGGCGAGCAACTGGGCGACGCCTACCGCAAGGTGAACCCGCAATGCACCGTGCCGGCGCTGCGCACCGACGAGGGGCTGCTGCTGACCGACAACGCGGCGATCACGGCCTACCTGGAAGCCCGCTGCCCACAGCCGCCGCTGCTGGGCAGCACACCACAGGAAAAGGCCGAGATTGCGAGCTGGCACTGGCGCATCGAGTTCGAAGGCCTGCTGGCCATCGCCGAGGCGCTGCGCAACAGCGCGCCGGCGATGGCCCATCGGGCACTCCCCGGGCCGGTGAACTATGCGCAGATCCCCGAGCTGGCACAGCGTGGACTGGCCAGGGTGCAGCAGTTCTTCGTCACGCTGAACGAGCGCTTGTCCGGCCGCGACTTCATCGCCGCAGATCGCTTCAGCATCGCCGACATCACGGCAGTGGTGGCCGTCGACTTTGCGCGCGTGGTGAAGGTCAAGCCGGGTGAGCAGCACCCGCACCTGCAGCTCTGGCGCTCGGCGATGGCGCAGCGGCCGTCGATGTCGCTCTAGGCCGTGCGGGCGACGTTGCCGACACTGGCGCGGTGGTGCGCAATGGCGTCCCGGTGTTCTGGGACGTGCTGCCGACACGGCCCGCTCCGTACCGTGGCACCATGCGGTCCTGTCCATCCGCGCGAGTCCTCGATGCTGCATCGCATCCGTTTCGGCCCGCGCAGCGCCACGCTGCTGCTGGCCCTGTGCACGGCTGCCACCGCCGCCCACGCCGGCGAGCGCATCGGTGAGGTCGACACCGTGTTCAAGTTCATCGGCCCCGACCACAAGATCGTGGTCGAGGCCTATGACGACCCCAGGGTGGTTGGCGTGACCTGCTACGTGTCGCGTGCGCGCACCGGCGGCATCAAGGGCGCGCTGGGCGTGGCCGAGGACAGGGCCGAGGCCTCGATCGCCTGCCGCCAGGTGGGCCCGATCAGCTTCCCCAGGGCCTTGCCGCAGCAGGAAGAGGTGTTCAGCGAACGCATGTCGATCCTCTTCAAGAAGCTGCGCATCGTGCGCATGGTCGACACCAGGCGCAACACACTCGTTTACCTGACCTATTCCGAACGGGTCATCGAAGGGTCGCCGCAGAACAGCGTGTCCGCGGTGGCGGTGGACCGCGGCACGACCATCCCGGTGCGGTAGACCGGCGCTGGCGCCCGCTCGTGCGCCAGCGCTTCGGCGTGCAGCGACTGCCCGCGCGACCGGCCGTCGCTATGCCCCATGGGAAGTTGGTGGCGATCGGCAGCACGGGTATTGCGCGACAACCCGCCCGCACCTGCAGGCGGCTTGACTGCGCTCAACCGCGGCGACGGTGCCGGCGTCAGCATGTGCTGAATACACCTTTGGCCGGGGAAGGCAGATGGCTTGCACGGTCTGTCATCCCCGCTTGGGGCCTGATGCCACGGGGCATCGAAGCGCTGGTGCACGACGCCGGGCGTGGTGTGCACACCAACCGTGACCGAACGCAGCGCCCACCGTGAGTCCCCGGCCACCGAGCCGGCGGCCCGCTGGTACGCCATGGAACTCCAGGGCCTGGGCCGACCCCTGCAGCAGGTCTGGCGGCAACAGCTGCCGCAGCCCGCTGCGGGCCAGGTGCGCATCCGTGTCGCCGCCTGCGGCGTGTGCCGCACCGATCTGCACATCGTTGACGGGGAACTGCCCTGGCCCGGCCACGCCGTGGTGCCTGGACACGAGATCGTCGGCCACGTCAGCGCCCTGGGCGAGGGCGTCGTCGGCCTTGCGCCGGGGCAGCGCGTGGGCGTGCCCTGGCTGGGTTGGCCTGCGGCCGCTGCGAGCACTGCCTGGCCGGCCGCGAGAACCTCTGCGTGCAGGCACGCTTCACCGGCTGGCAGCTCGACGGCGGCTACGCCGAACAGGTGCTCGCCGACGCCCGCTACGTGTTCGCGCTGCCACCCGGCTACGACGACGCGCAGGCGGCGCCCTTGCTGTGCGCCGGTCTGATCGGCTGGCGTGCCTACGCGATGGCCGGCGCCCAGGCGTGGCGCATCGGGCTGTACGGCTTCGGTGCGGCGGCGCACCTGGTCGCGCAGGTGGCCGTCCACCAGGGTCGCGAGGTCTACGCCTTCACACGCCCCGGCGACACGGCGGCCCAGGCCCTGGCGCGCCGCCTGGGGGCGGTGTGGGCCGGCGATTCCGACCAGCCGGCGCCGCAGGCGCTGGACGCCGCGCTGCTGTTCGCGCCGGTGGGCGCGCTGGTGCCGACGGCGCTGCGGGTCGTGCGCCCGGGGGGCACGGTGGTCTGCGCCGGCATCCACATGAGCGACATCCCGTCGTTTCCCTACCGCTGGCTGTGGGGCGAAAGGCGCATCGTCTCCGTAGCCAACCTGACGCGCCAGGACGGCGTCGACTTCCTGCGCATGGCCGCCGAGCTGCCGCTGCAGGTGAGCACGCACGCCTATCCGCTGGCGCAGGCGAACCAGGCGCTGGACGACCTGCGCGCCGGCCGCTTTGCCGGTGCGGCCGTGCTGATGTGCTGACGTGCTGACGTGCTGACGCGTGGCCACGACGAACCCGGCCCGGCGTCGCGCAGGCACTTGCGTGGACTCAATCGAGTCCGTCGCTTGCTGCTGCAGCATCGGCCACAAGGTGCAGAAGGAGTGCCAGCATGCCCGCCAAGCAACTCGTCTTCCACGAAGCGGCGCGCGAGAAGATCCGCCGCGGTGTCGATGCCCTGGCCGAGGCCGTGAAGGTGACGCTGGGGCCCCGTGGTCGCACCGTGATCCTGGAGCGCGAGTACGGCGCGCCGCAGATCGTCAACTCCGGCGTGCTGGTGGCCAAGTCGGTGGAGCTGGAGGACCGCTTCGAGAACATGGGCGCGCAGCTGCTGCGCGAAGTGGCCGCCCGCACCAGCGAGATGGCCGGCGACGGCACCACCACGGCCACGGTGCTGGCGCAGGCCATGATCCACGAGGGCCAGCGTTACCTTGCCGCCGGCATGAACCCGATGGACCTCAAGCGCGGCATCGAGCAGGCCATCGATGCCGTGGTGGCCGAACTCAAGCGCGTGGCGCAACCGTGCCGGACGTCGCAGGAGATCGCCCATGTCGCCGCGATCTCGGCCAACAACGACCGTTCGATCGGCGACCTGCTGGCGCAAGCGATAGAGAGGGTCGGCCGGGAAGGCGCCGTCACCATCGAAGACGGCACGGGCCTGAGCAGCGAGTTGTCGGTGGTGGAGGGGCTGCAGTTCGACCGCGGCTTCCTGTCGCCCTACTTCATCAACGAGGGCGAGCGCCAGCTGGCGGTGCTGGAAGACGCGGCGATCCTGCTCTGCGACCGGCGGCTGTCTTCCCTGAAGGACCTGCTGCCGCTGCTCGAAGAGGTGGTCAAGGAGGCGCGGCCGCTGCTGGTGATCGCCGAGGACATCGACGGCGAGGCCCTCGCCACGCTGGTCATCAACACCTTGCGCGGCACCTTCAAGACCTGCGCCGTGAAGGCGCCGGGCTTCGGTGACCGGCGCAAGGCCATGCTGCAGGACATCGCCGTGCTCACCGGTGCCAGCGTCGTCAGCGATGAGCTGGGCCTGAGCCTGGCCAAGGTCAAGCTCACCGACCTGGGGCGCGCGCGGCGCGTCGAGGTCGGCAAGGACGAGACGACGCTGATCGGCGGTGCCGGCACGCCGGCGGCCATCGCCGAGCGTGTCGCCAGCATCCGCAAGGAGCGCGAGGCAGCGACCAGCGACTACGACAAGGAAAAGCTCGACGAGCGCATCGCCAAGCTCTCCGGCGGTGTCGCCGTGATCAAGGTCGGCGCCGCCACCGAAACCGAACTCAAGGAACGCAAGGTGCGCGTGCAGGACGCGCTGCACGCCACGCGCGCCGCGGTGGCCGAGGGCATCGTCCCCGGCGGCGGTGTCGCCCTGCTGCGCGCGCGGCGCATGCTCGAGCCGCTGAAGGGGACGACGCTGGACGAGGAGTGCGGCATCCGCATCGTCGCCCGCGCGCTGGAAGAGCCGCTGCGCTGCATCGTCGGCAATGCCGGCGTCGAGCCTTCGGTGGTGGTCGACCGCATCGATGCGGCCGACGACGCCAACCATGGTTACAACGCCGCCACGGGCACCTACGGCGACCTGCTGCAGATGGGCGTGGTGGACCCGGTCAAGGTGACGCGGCTGGCACTGCAGAACGCCGGCTCGATCGCGGGCCTGGTCCTCACCACCGACTGCCTGATCGCCCAAGCGCCCGAACCAAAGCGGGGAGGCCGGGCCGCCGAGTCCGCCGAGATGCCGGCCTTCTAAGCGTTCGTCGGGCCCGACCCCAAGCCCGACAGACTCCTGGTTTGGTGCGCCACACTGTTCTGCACTTTTCTCCAGACACCTGCGGACCTCGATGCTGATCACGGCGGTGTTCCTCGCAGTGACCCGCTGCGGCCAAGGCCGATGCCCGTATGAACGAGCAAGCACGGAGCGTGGTCGGCTCTTGGGTGTCAGGCCGAGTGGCCGTTCACGAGCCATGGCTGTCATCCAACCCGGCGTGACGGGCGGCAGCAATGCAGCGTGTGCCGTCGGTGGCAGCCACATCTTGATCTCACGATCTCGGTCACACAGCGGTCATCCAGGCGCCAGCGACCTTACCGAACCGATGGCCGGTTTCTAAGGTGCTGCTGACGTTGCTGGTTTGTCAGTGTGGGGCTGCCGCTTGAACGTCTGCAGACCGGGGTCGCGACCCAGCAGCGAAGCTCATGGCCATCGCAGGTTGGCTGACAGGGAGCGCCACACAGCGGCAAGCCTCTACGGGCTACGACCTTCGCTTCTTGCCGCCTCGCAAACACTACTGATCAGACAACCAGAAAGGAGCCAGCAGCTACAGTTGTCCACAGACGTCATCGAGCAGCACCGGCACTCGGGCCTGGGTCAAGTTCGATCGCCAGGGGGTCAAGAATCATCCGGCGCGGACAGCCCGCGGCCTCGAGGTGTGGTCGGCGGAGCTCATGAGCTGCCTGCAGGCCATCCAGCGCACACCAAGCGGCTGGTTCGGGGGCGCCGACCCGCGGCGCGACGGTGTGGTGCGAGGAGACGGACGTTGACGACGAGCACGGTGCTGTACGGACCCGAACGCCACGAGCCGCTGGCCGGCGACGCGTGGAGCGAGGGCGCCGCGCGGGCGGCGCGATCTGGGCGCTCGAGCACCTGGCGGAAGCCGGCGCGGTCCACACGCGCTGGGACTTCAGCAGTTTCGTGGCGGGTCTGGCGGCGCAGCAGGTCGCGGCGCTGGCCGACAGCCGGCATGGCACGGCGGCGTTCCTGATCGGCGAGTCGGGCCTGCGATTGCTGGAATGGAATGGAAGCTCACGCGCGACGCCGCCGTGGCGCGGCGCCTCTTCGAGGTGGTGGAAGGCAATCTGCACAACCCCGTGCGCGAGCAACTGTGGGGCTCGTCGGGCAGTGTGCTGGCGGCCATCGCGATGGCCGAACACACCGGCGAGGCCCGCTGGGTCGCGCTGGTGCAGCGCGCGGTGCAGGGACTGTGGGACGAAATGGAGCCCATCGAGGCCGCTGGTGGCACCTGGGGTTGGGTGCAGAACCTCTACGGCCGTGTCGAGACGCTGATCGGCGCCGGCCACGGCTTTGTCGGCAACGTCTACCCTGCGGTGCGCGGCGCGGCCTTCATCACGCCCGAACTGCGTGATACGTTCGCGGCGCGTGCGCTGGCCTTCCTGCAAGCCACCGCACTGCGCGACGGCGACTGCGTGAACTGGTGGCCGCGAGTGCCGCCGTTTTCACCCACGAACAAGCCGCCGCTGGTTCAGGACTGCCACGGCGCCGCGGGCATCGTCTGCCGCCTGGCGCCGCTGCCGCGCAGCGTGCCCGACGCCGAGACCTGGGACCTGTTGCTGCTGCAGGCCGGCGAGCTGACCTGGCGCGCCGGCCCGCTGGCCAAGGGCGTGGCCTTCTGCCACGGCACAGCCGGCAATGCCCACGCGTTCCTTCACCTGTTTGCCCGCACCGGCGACGAGCGCTGGCTTGCCCGGGCGCGGGCCTTTGCGATGCACGGCATCGTGCAGGTGGAGCAGGAACGCACCGCGCACGGCCAGGGTCGCCACACGCTGTGGACGGGCGACCTGGGCATGGCCTGCGTGCTGTGGGACTGCATCAGCGGCCGGCCGAGGTTCCCAACGCTGGACTGCTTTTGACCGAGCCGTTGAACGGCTATGTACCGACTGCCACTGGATTGGCGGCATTGGCCACCAGATCCGGGCCTGGACACCCGCGATGCTCTGCAGAAGTGGATCAAGCCGTCCGGGCTGAAGCCACAGGCAGCTTGCCGCCGGTGGCGAACTGGGACTACCGACCCACCGCCGACAGTTGCCGCAATGAGAACCAGTCGTTGGTCAACCATCCTGGACGACCCTGTCTGGCGCTCGGTGCCAACGGCAGCCCCGAGCCGGCGCCGGCTATGGAAGGGCGAACTGCCGCAGCGGCCGATAGCCGGCCTTGTCCATCAGTTCATCCCAGCTGGCCGGCAGGCGGATCTCCTTGATCGCGTTGCCAGGCCCTCCCGCCAGGATCTGCACCTTGTTCCGCGACGGGTCCCCGCAGACGATGAACTCGAGTATGCCGACCGCTGGCATCGTCTCGACCTCTTCCCATCCCGGGAATCTGGGGTACCACGGCGGCAACCTGCCGCGTTCGGACTTCCCGCTTGCGTGGGCCCTCGCGTACTCGGCCTCGAAGGAGCGGTTGACGCGGCCGAACGACCCATACACCTGCGAGAAGGTCGCCTCGTGCGTGGTCACGCGCCCGGTCTTGATCAGGTCCTGCGTCAGACCGCGCTTGGTGTAGCCCCCTTCGGCGAGGATCTTGGCCACCCCCGGCTCGATCAGCACGTAGCGGCGACTCATGCCGGTGAAGCCGCTGGCCAGCGCCTCGGTGTTCGTGATGCCGTAGGCCATGATCTGCATCAGGACCTTCGGATCGGAGGTCGAAGGCACCAGATTGCGGCCCCACAAGGTGCTGTTTCCTGCCGAAATCGTGTTCGCGTTCTTCGCGAACCCCTTGTCCACGTGATACGGCTCCCATCCCAGCGCGTTGACCGCCACTTCGTCTTCGGCGAGGAACCACGACGCGACCTTGCCGAAGCTGCCCATCTGCGTTTCCTTGATCCTGAGGCCGGCGATATTGCGCTCGATCAGGCTCATGGCGCGACCCAGAACGCTGTTCACCGGGTGCGCGATCAGGCCCTGTCCGTGGTCGATGCCGAGCTGGCGTGCGAGCGGCCCGTTGACCCAGAAGAAATTGGTGAAGCCATGCGTGCTCGCGCCGTGGTTCGTGTACCTGAAAGCCGGATCCGCGATCGCCTGCACCGCTGCGATCAGCAAGGGCATGTGCTCGGGCCGGCTTCCGGCCATCACGCCATTGACGGCGATGTTCCACGGCGTTGCTGTCAGGTTTGCGGGCGGCAACACCGCAATCGGCTCGTGGGGCGCGTAGTCGGTGTACTTCAAGAACTCCTCGACCCGCTGGCGCGTCGGCGGCGTGATCGCCAGTCCGTCACTCCACCCCCGGTCGGCGAAATACCGATTTGCATCGTCGATCGAGCCGACGAAAACGATCTCCCCAGGATCTGGCTTCAATGCCGTGCCCGTCGACGCCGGCAGCGGCCGGGTCAGCGCGTCGATCACGCGGGGCACCACGAGCGAGAGTGTCTTCTGATGCAGTTGGGTGTCCGTCTCGAGGTCGAAGGGGTCCGGGTAGAGGGCAACCTGCAGCGAGGGCATCCCGGCGTCGCGCGCCATCGTCCGCGCTTGCTCGTCAAAACCGGGGTTGGTCACGATCACCGCCGGGATGCCGCTGCGCTCGGCGAGGACCGCGGCGTGATTCGCCCGCGGCGTGCAGATGCCGCAGCCTCCGTTGCCGGTGATCACCGCGTCGCAGCGCTTGCTCTTCAGCGCCGCCTGCATGGCGTCGGAGTTCCGCTTCGGCACGCCGTGTGGTTCGGGCAGCGGCGCCACGGGCAGCGCGGTGTGGGGGACGACCGTGGCGTCCGGATATCGCTTCTTCAGGGCTTCGCCGATGACGGGCAGCGTCACGTCGGCCTTGAAGGCGTTGTTCCAGACCATGCACACCGTCTTGCCAGCCAGCGTGTCGAGCCTCGCGGCCATCGGCATCATCGTGACCGTGCGCTCGCCCAGCGGGCTGACGATCCTGTACACCGCCTCCGTCGGCGATCGCCACGCCGCCGTGAGCGGCACGCCATCCGAGACGGGTGCCGACACGCCTTGTCCGCTCGCGGCGGACAGGAGATTCACGACGAGAACGAACGCGGTCGTCCAGGCCCGCGGGCGGCCGATCTTCAGTCCCTGCAGCGACATCTGCTCTCCTTCATCTCCACGACTGCCGAACCGCTCACCGCGGCATGGGGTCCGCAGCGGGCGCGCCGCCGATCACCCTCAAGCCGAACTGGAACGGCGCATGGCCGTTCAGGCACAGGTTCCAGTCGCAGATCTGGTAGACGACACGGCCCTTCAGTTCCCGCGGCCCCGTCCCGGCTCCCGGCGCGAGCCGGATGGGCACGGTGATCGTCACCTTGCCTTCGTGGAAATCGGACTCGAGCACGCCGTCGCGCTGGTACTTGGGCCTGGGCTCGACGATCGGCCCGGCGATCTCGGCGCCCTCGAACTCGAACACCGTCTGCTTGCCCAGAAGCGGCTTCTTCGCCGCCGGGTAGAAGTGCCATCGGCTGGGTGCCTCAAGGTCGAACGAGACGCGTACCGGCTCGCTCACCCGGACCTCCGGCTTCTCAGGCCTGACCGAGAGCAGCTTGACGACCGGCCTGGCCGGCTCGGAGGCGTGCGCGTGCAGCACGGGCACGGTCACCGCGGCGAGTCCGCCCGCGAGGGCGAGTGAATTGGCTGCCCACAGGACGAGCCTTCGCTGCAACGTCACTGCAAAGGTCATGACTGCGTTGGATCCGATCGAGGTAGACGGCAATTCGATATCGCAGCATCGCCCGGGCAGTTGTCGTGAAGATGGCTCGAGTGTGAAGTTCTGCAAACGAGGCCGTTGCGGCCATGCGCACCGGAGCCTTCGGCGTCTGCCTCGCGGCGAAGAGGACACGGTGTTTGCTCGGACACGCCAAGGCAGGCGGACATGCCGACCGGACCCGCGGGACGGCGATGTCGAACGGCCGCTAAGCAGCGGCAGGTCCGAACGTCTCTTGTTGGCCGTTATGCACAGGTCCCAGTTATGAACAGTTCTGCGGTGACACCGGCTGGAGGGCCTTGGTAGCGGCGCGTTTCTGAGCTTGGGGGTGGCGCGCTGCTGGACATAAGCTCGGCGAAGGCGCAGGGATGCTGGTCTCA
>JAUXVE010000137.1 GCA_030680415.1 Rubrivivax sp. | reverse complement strand
TCGACGCGCGCAAGGCGGGGGCGAGGGCGGGCCAGGGCCGGCATGGCCGCAGCGGCCACCGCAGGCGCCGCCGCCGGCACGGCTGGCCCAGGCGCCATCACGATGTGCCGCACCAGCAGCGGCCGCGGCCGTGGCCCTTCGACACGGCGCTCGGGCCCGGGCAGTGGCAGCGCCCGCCCCAGCAGCAGGGCATGCGCAGCCAGCACCAGGGCCGCCACCGCCAGTGCGGCGCGCCAGCGTGATGGCCGTGGCGAGGGCAGGGAAATCGGCCTGGCGACATGCACTTCACAATAGTGCCATCAGGCCCCCGGCGGCAGCGGCCGCATCCCCCATGAAACTTGCCACCCTGAAGGACGGGTCGCGCGACGGCCAGCTGGCCGTGGTTGCGCGCGACCTGAGCCTGGCGCACTACGCCACCGGCATCGCCGGCACGATGCAACAGCTGCTCGACGACTGGAATTTCGTCTCGCCGCAGCTCGAGGATCTCTATGCGACGCTCAACGACGGCAAGGCGCGTCACGCCTTCGCCTTCGATGCCCGCCTGTGCATGGCGCCGCTGCCGCGCGCCTTCCAGTGGCTCGACGGCTCGGCCTACCTCAACCATGTGGCGCTGGTGCGCAAGGCACGCGGCGCCGAGGTCCCGGCCAGCTTCCACGAAGACCCGTTGGTGTACCAGGGCGGCAGCGACGACTTCCTGGGCCCCACCGACGACGCGGTGTTCGCCAGCGCCGACGGGGGCATCGACTTCGAAGCCGAGCTCGCGGTGATCACCGGCGACGTGGCCATCGGCACCGCGGCCGACAGCGCGCTGGAAAGCGTGCGGCTGCTGATGCTCGTCAACGACTGGAGCCTGCGCAACCTGGTCCCGGCCGAGCTGGCCAAGGGCTTCGGTTTCCTGCAGAGCAAGCCGGCGACGGCATTCGGCCCGCTGGCGGTGACGCCCGACGAACTGGGCGCCGCCTGGCAGGGCGGGCGTGTGCACCTGGCGCTGGAGAGCCGCTGGAACGGTCGGCGTGTGGGCCTGGCCGAAGCCGGCCCGGAAATGAGCTTCCACTTCGGCCAGCTCATCGCGCACGTGGCCAGGACACGGCGGCTGCGTGCCGGCAGCATCGTCGGCAGCGGCACGGTGAGCAACGAGGACCGGGCCCACGGCGTCAGCTGCATTGCCGAGAAGCGCGCCATCGAGACCATCGAGAGCGGCACGCCCCGAACGGCGTTCATGCAATTCGGCGACGCCATCCGCATCGAGATGCTCGGCCGCGACGGCCTGAGCCTGTTCGGCGCCATCGACCAGCGCGTGGCGCCGCTGAACCACGGCCCATGAATGAGCTTCCCGGCTGGGTCAAGCACAGCACCGTCTGGCTGCTGCTGGCGGTGGGCCTGTTCATGGGTGTGCAGGCCTGGATGGCGCGCGAAGCGGCAACACGCTTCGTCGTCGACGGCGCCGTGGTGGAGATCCGCCGCGCTGCCGACGGCCATTACCACTGGCCCGGGCGCATCAGCGGCCGCAGCGTTGACTTTCTGGTCGACACCGGTGCCAGCGGCACCGCGATCCCGGAGGCGCTGGCCAGCGACCTCGGCCTGCCCGCGCTGGGCCGCGTGCGTTCGCAGACCGCCGGCGGCGTGGTCACCGGCACCGTCGTCGTCGGCGACCTGGAACTGCAGGGCGGCGTGAAGGCCGAGCGGCTGCGCATGGTGGCCATGCCCGGGCTGGCGGCGCCGCTGCTGGGCATGGACGTGCTCAGCCGCCTGCGCTGGCAGCAGGGTGATGGCACCCTGCGCATCGACCTGCACGGAGCGGCGCGGTGATGCGGCGCTGCTTGCGTCAGTCGCTCGCTGCGCTGGCGGCCGGCGTGCTGGCCCTGGCATCGACATCGGCACTGGCCCAACCCGCCACGGCCTGCCCGCCGATGCTGCCGAACGCCGCCAAGGCCGACAGCGCCGGCACCGCGCGCGACCGCGGCCTGCTGTGGCGCCTGACACGCGACGGTCGCACGTCCTACCTCTACGGCACCTTGCACATCGGCAAGCCGGCCTGGCGCCGGCTCGGGCCGCAGCTCGGCGCCGCCTTGCGCGCCAGCGACGTGCTGGCGCTGGAGATCGACCCCAGCGACCCGGCCTTGCTGGCGGCGCTGGCCGAGTTGCGTCACGGCGCCGAACTGCCCGCAGCGCTGGCCGAGCGGCTCAAGCGCGCTTACGCGCGCGCCTGCGTGGCGCCGGAATCGCTGGCCGAGCTGCACCCGGTGCTGCAGGCCACCACGCTCACGGTGCTCGAGGCGCGCTGGCTCGGCATGGACCCCAGCTACGCGATGGAGCAGTTGCTGGGCTCCGAAGCGCGTGCGCTGGGGCGCCGCGTGCTGTCGCTGGAGACCGCGGCGCAGCAGAAGGCGGCGCTGGTGCCCGACAACGACGCCGAGGCGCAGGCCGTGATCGAACAGAGCCTGCAGCAGCTCGAGGATCGCAGCACACGCCGTGTGCTGGCGCGCCTGGCGGCAGCCTGGGAGGCGGGCGACCTGGCGGCGCTGGACGACTACGAGGCATGGTGCGAGTGCATCGCCGATGAAGACGACCGCGCCTTCATGCGCCGCCTCAACGACGAACGCAATCCGCTGCTGGCCGACGGCATCGCGGCCCTGCACCGCCAGGGCCGCCGCGTCTTTGCCGCGGTGGGCGCGCTGCACATGACGGGGCCGCAGTCGCTGCCACGGCTGCTGCAGGCGCGCGGGTTCAGGGTCGAACGCCTCCCGTTCGGCCGCTGAGCAGCGCACGCAGCAGGGTGGGGCGGGGGCACAATCCGGCACGACGACGCCAAGGAGACACGACATGACGGGTGCCAACGATCTGGCCCGGATGGTGCCGGGCTATGATTTCCTGCAAAGCCTGATCAAAGGCGCGGGCGCTGCGGTGCCCGGCATGGGCCAGTGGATCGCACCCACGCTCGACCCCGAGGTGCTCGACAAGCGCATCGGCGAGTTGCGCACGGTGCAGTTCTGGCTCGAACAGAACGCGCGCTTGCTGGCGACCACCATCCAGGCGCTGGAGGTGCAGCGCATGACGCTGTCCACGCTGCAGTCCATGAACCTGCCGCTGGCCGACCTCGGCGACGCACTGCGCATCAAGTCACCTGCCGCCCCGGCACCGGCACCCCCGCCCGCACCTGAACCGGCAGCGGCGCCCGCTGCCGCCGATGCCGATGCCGGCAAGGCGGCCGCCGGCGCCGTCGACCCCATGCAGTGGTGGGGCGCACTGACCAAGCAGTTCACCGAGATCGCGTCGCAAGCGCTGAAGGACACGGGCAGCGTGGTCGCAAGCCCGGCCACTACACCGGCCCCCAAGCCGGCCAGCCGCAGCGCCAAGCCGGCGCCGGCAAAGAAGGCCGCGGCCCGCAAACGTGCGGCGGCGCCGCGCCAGCGCAGCGGCTGAACGCCCGCCGCCGCCACCATGCCGGGCTTCCTGGTCGGCCACGCCACCCACCCCGACTGGTCGGCGGCGCTGGCGCTGGCCGCCCTGCAGATCGACGGTCAACGCGCAGGCCTTGAGTCCAGCAGTGCCGGGCCCTTGGCGCTGGGCTTCGTCTACTTCACCGACCACTATGCCGGCCACGCCGAGGCCTTGCTGGCCGCGCTGCGCGGGCGCTGGCCGGGGGTCTCATGGGTCGGCTGCGTCGGCGTGGGCGTGGCCGCCAGCGGCGTCGAATACTTCGACGAGCCGGCGCTGGTGCTGATGCTGGCGGCGCTGCCGGCGGGGCGTTTCGAGGTCTTCTCGGGGGCGCGCAAGCTGCAGCGCATCGAGCCCTACAGCGCACTGGTGCATGCCGACCCCGCGACGCCGGACCTGGCCGAGCTGATCGCCGAAATGAGCGAGCGCACCGCGTCGGGCTATCTGTTCGGTGGCCTGGCGTCGTCGCGCACGCGCAACCTGCACATCGCCGACGGCGTCTGGCAAGGGGGCCTGTCGGGAGTGGCCTTCAGCGCCGACGTCGCGCTGGTCTCGCGCGTGACGCAGGGCTGCCAGCCGGTGGGGCCGACGCGCGAAGTCACGGCCTGTGAACGCAACGTCGTGGTCGAACTCGACGGCCAGCCGGCGCTGCCCTGCCTGCTGGCCGACCTGGGCCTGCCCAACCTGGACGACCGGCAGCAGGCGCTGCCGCGACTGCGCGCCACGCTCGTCGGTGTCACCGATGCCCGCGCCGGCGGCGCTGCGGCCGCCGCTGTGGCGGCCACTGCGGCCCGCCACCGCGCCTTCGGCGACGACGTGCGCGTGCGCCACCTCATCGGCCTGGACCCCGGGCGCGAAGCCGTGGCGGTGGCCGACCTGCTGCAGCGCGGCATGCGCATCGCGTTTTGCCAGCGCGACGTGGCCGCGGCGCGGCGCGACCTGGTGCGCATCTGCAGCGAGATCCGCGAGGAACTGGCGCCCGAAGCGGTGCCGCTGCCGGCCGGCGGCCCGGCCGACGCCGGCGACGCCCGCCGCATTGCCGGTGCCCTCTACATCAGCTGCGCCGGCCGCGGCGGGCCGCATTTCGGCGGACCGTCGGCGGAACTGAAGATCGTGCAGCACGCGCTGGGCGAGGTGCCGCTGGTGGGCTTCTTTGCCGGTGGCGAGATCGCCCACCACCACCTGTACGGGTATACGGGGGTGCTGACGGTGTTCACCGGCCACGCATGAGGGCACCCGACAAGCCGTGCCGGCGTCAAAGCCGCTTTGACCCTGCACGACCGCGGATGTCGCCGTCAGGCGCCGCGCCGCCGCTACAGTCTCCGTTCGACGGACATCGTTCCACGCCACCCGGAATCTGCCGATGAATGCACCGCTGCCTCCGAAAGAGGTCGAAGCTCCAGCCGCAGCTGCCGCCGACCGCGGCCGGCGCCAGGCGCAGGCCGTGGCCGCGCTGGCGCCGCTGCTGCCGGCCCACGCGCTGCTCTGGCAACCCGAGGACACCGTGCCCTACGAGTGCGACGGCCTCACCGCCTACCGCCAGATGCCGCTGCTGGTGGCGCTGCCGGAAACCGAAGCGCAGGTCGCCGCGGTGCTGCGCGCCTGCCATGAACTCGGCCTGCCGGTGGTGGCCCGTGGCGCCGGCACCGGCCTGAGTGGCGGCGCGCTGCCGCACGCGATGGGCGTCACGCTGTCGCTGAGCAAGTTCAACAAGATCGTGCAGATCGACCGTGACGCGCGCACCGCCACCGTGCAGTGCGGCGTGCGCAACCTGGCCATCAGCGAAGCCGCAGCGCCTTTCGGCCTCTACTACGCACCCGACCCGTCGAGCCAGATCGCCTGCACCATCGGCGGCAACATCGCCGAAAACGCCGGCGGCGTGCACTGCCTGAAGTACGGACTGACGCTGCACAACGTGCTGCGTGTGCGCGGCCTCACGGTCGAGGGCGAGCCAGTGAGTTTCGGCGCCGAGGCGCTGGACACGCCGGGGCTGGACCTGCTGCCGCTGATCGTGGGCAGCGAAGGCATGCTGGCGGTGACCCTGGAAGTCACCGTCAAGCTGGTGCCCAGGCCGCAACTGGCGCGCTGCATCATGGCCAGCTTCGACGACATCCGCAAGGCCGGCGACGCGGTGGCCCAGGTGATCGCCGCGGGCATCATCCCGGCCGGGCTGGAGATGATGGACAAGCCGATGACGGCGGCGGTGGAGGATTTCGTGCACGCCGGCTACGACCTCACCGCCGAGGCCATCCTGCTGTGCGAAAGCGACGGCACGCCCGAAGAGGTGGCCGAGGAGATCGACCGTCTGCTCGACGTGCTGTCGGGCGCCGGTGCCACGCGCATGGAAGTCAGCAAGGACGAGGCGCAGCGCCTGAAGTTCTGGAGCGGGCGCAAGAACGCGTTTCCGGCGACCGGCCGCATCAGCCCCGACTACATGTGCATGGACAGCACGATCCCGCGCAAGCGCCTGGCCGACATCCTGCTGGCCATCGCGCAGATGGAAAAGAAGTACGGGCTGAGGTGCTGCAACGTCTTCCACGCCGGCGACGGCAACCTGCACCCGCTGATCCTCTTCGACGCCAACGACGCCGACCAGCTGCACCGCTGCGAACTCTTCGGCGCCGAGATCCTGGAAACCAGCGTCGCGCTCGGCGGCACCGTCACCGGCGAGCACGGTGTCGGCGTGGAGAAGCTGGGCTCGATGTGCGTGCAGTTCAGCGTCGAGGAACGCGAGCAGATGTTCGCCGTCAAGCGCGCCTTCGACGCCGGCGGCGGCCTCAACCCCGGCAAGGTGATCCCGACGCTGCAGCGCTGCGCCGAGAACGGCAAGATGCACGTACGCAAGGGGCTGCTGGCGTTTCCCGAACTGGAGCGTTTCTGATGGACAGGGCGCTCGCCGGCCTCGTCGAGCAGGTGCGGGCCGCGCGTGCGGCCGGCACCGCCCTCGACATCCGCGGCGGCAACACCAAGGCCTTCTACGGCGGGCCGCCGCGGGGCGGGCCGCTGCACGTGACGGCGCTGGCCGGCATCAGCAGCTACGAGCCGAGCGAGCTCGTCGTCACGGCGCGCGGCGGCACGCCGCTGGCCGAGCTGGAATCCGCGTTGGCCGAAAAGGGCCAGTGCCTGCCCTTCGAGCCGCCGCGCTTCGGTGATCCGACGGACGTGGGCGGTCGCGCAGGCACCGTCGGCGGCATGGTCGCCGCCGGACTGTCGGGGCCGGCGCGCGCGGCGGTGGGCTGCGTGCGTGACTACGTGCTGGGCGCCACGCTGCTCACCGGCCGCGCCGAGTGCCTGCGCTTCGGCGGCACGGTGATAAAGAACGTGGCCGGCTACGACGTGTCGCGTGTGCTGGCGGGGTCGATGGGCATCCTGGGCGTGATCTGCGAGGTCTCGCTGAAGGTGCTGCCGGTGACGCCGGCGACGCTGTCGCTGCGGCTGGAGATGGACGCCGCCAGCGCCATCCGCCGCGTCAACGAATGGGGCGGCCAGCCGCTGCCGCTGAACGCCAGCGCCTGGTGGGCGGGCACGCTGGTGATCCGCCTGTCCGGCGCTGCCGCCGCGGTGCGCGCGGCGCAGGCGAAGATCGGTGGCGAAGTCGTCGAGCCGGCGATGGCCTCTAGCTTCTGGGCCGGGCTGCGCGACCATCGCGACGAATTCTTCCTCGGCGCGATGCGGGCGGTGGAAGGCGGGGCCGGCCTGTGGCGCCTTTCGCTTCCGCCAACCACGGCACCGCTGGCCTTGTCGGGTGAGCAGCTCGTCGAATGGGGCGGTGCGCAGCGCTGGTTGTGCACCAGCGCGCCGGCGGCGGCGCTGCGCAACGCCGCCGCGGCGGTGGGCGGCCACGCGGTGCTGTTCCGCGCCACCGACAAGTCCGCCGGCGCCTTTGCGCCACTGGCGCCGCCGCTGGAGCGCATCCACCGTGAGCTGAAAACGGCCTTCGACCCCGACGGTGTCTTCAACCCCGGCCGTCTGGTGCCGGGCTTGTGAACGTGCCCGCCGGCGTCGTCGAGGGCATGCGCGACTACTACGCGCGCCGCGCGGCTTATTACGAGCGCGTGTACCTCAAGCCCGAGCGCCAGGCCGACCTGCGTGCGATGGAGCGCTGGCTGCCAACGCCATTCGCCGGCCGCCGCGTGCTCGAACTGGCCTGCGGCACCGGCTGGTGGACGCCGCACGGCGCGCGCGACGCCGTGTCGTGGCTGGCCACCGACCTCAACCCCGAGACCCTGGCCGTGGCGCGCAACAAGGCACTGCCCGCATGCGTGCGCCTGGCCACTGCCGACGCCTACACGCTGGCCGAGCTGGGCGACGCGCACTTCGACGCCGCATTCGCCGGCTGCTGGTGGAGCCACGTGCCACTGCAGCGCCTGGGCACCTGGCTCCAGACCTTGCACGCACGCCTGGACCCCGGCGCCCGCGTGGTGATGCTCGACAACAGCTACGTGCAGACCAGCAACACGCCCATCTCGCGCCGGGACGAAGCCGGCAACAGCTACCAGAACCGCAGCCTCGACGACGGCTCGGTGCACGAGGTGCTGAAGAATTTTCCAGAGCGCGAAGAGGCCATCGCCGCCCTGGGCAGCCGCGCCCGCGAGCCGCGCTGGACCGAGTACACGCACTACTGGGTGCTGAGCTATGAACTCGACTAGGAGCCCCCTGCGGACATGGACGCGCTGAAGGGCCTGACCCTGCTGCTGCTGTGCCAGTCGGCCGGCGAGGCGCTGGCACGGCTGACCGGCGTGCCGCTGCCCGGGCCGGTGATCGGCCTGGCGCTCCTGGCCGCGCTGCTGCAGGTGCCGGCCCTGCGCACGCCTGTCGAGGCAGCCGCCACGCCGCTGCTGGCCCACCTGTCGCTGTTGTTCGTGCCGGTGGGCGTGGGCGTCGTGGGCTACCTGGGCCTGATCAGCCAGTACGGCGTGCGCATGCTGTTGGCGCTGGTGCTGTCGACCTGGGTCGGCCTGCTGGTCACCGCGCTGGTACTGCGCGCGCTGTGGCCGCAGGCCGCCGACGAGACGCCTGCACGCTGAGGCCGGCCACGCCATGCCCGACTTCGTCGACTTGTGGGTGTACCTGGCGGCCACGCCGCTGTTCGGCCTGACGGCCACGCTGGGCGTGTACGTGGCCGCCTCGGCGGTGTCGGCGCGACTGGAGCACGCCCCTTGGGCCAACCCGGTGCTGTGGTCGGTGCTGGCGCTGGCGCTGCTGCTGGGGGCCACCGGCACGCCCTACCCGGTGTACTTTTCGGGCGCGCAGTTCATCCACTTCCTGCTCGGCCCGGCGGTGGTGGCGCTGGCCTGGCCGCTGTGGCAGCGCCGTGCCGAGCTGCGCCAGCGGGCCGGCGCGCTGCTGCTGGCGGCCTTGCTGGGCGGCGCCGCGGCCAGCGGCAGCGCGGTGGCCATCGGCTGGGCCGTGGGGCTGCCGCTGGACGTGATCGCCTCGCTGGCGCCCAAATCAGTCACCGCGCCGGTGGCCATGGGCATCGCCGCGCAGCTGGGCGGCATTCCGGCTCTGGCCGCGGCCTTTGCCGTGCTCACCGGGCTGGTGGGCGCGGTCACCGCCAAGGTCTTGTTCGACCGCGCCCACATCGGCACGCCGGCCGTGCGCGGTTTTGCGCTGGGCACGGCGTCGCACGGCATCGGCGCCGCCCGCGCCATGCAGGTGCACCCCGACGCCGGCGCCTATGCCGCGCTGGCCCTGGGCCTGCAGGTGCCGCTGGCGGCACTTCTGCTGCCGGCGCTGGCAAGGCTGTTCTGAAACCCCTCATTCCGGTTCGTCGCTCAGCACATGCAAACCAACCTGGCCCCCGAGTTCAAAGGCACGCGCGACGGCGAAGAGGCCGAGGCCATCCTGCGCAAGTGCGTGCACTGCGGCTTCTGCACCGCCACCTGCCCGACCTACCAGCTGCTGGGCGACGAACTCGACAGCCCCCGCGGGCGCATCTATCTGATGAAGCAGGTGCTCGAAGGCGCGCCCGTGACGCGCAGGACGCAGTTGCACCTGGACCGCTGCCTGACCTGCCGCAGCTGCGAAACCACCTGCCCCAGCGGCGTGCAGTACGGGCGGCTGGTGGACATCGGTCGCAAGATCGTCGAACAGCGTGTCGAGCGGCCGGCCGGCGAGAAGGCCATGCGCTGGCTGCTCAAGGCCGGGCTGACCTCGTCGCTGTTCGGCCCGGCCATGAAGATGGGCCAGCTGGTGCGGCCGCTGCTGCCCGCCGCGCTGAAAGCCAAGGTGCCGGCCGCCGGCGGCGCCCGCGCCAGCCGCTGGCCGACACGCGAACACCCGCGCAAGGTGCTCATGCTGCTGGGCTGCGTGCAGCCGGCGATGATGCCCAACATCAACAGCGCCACCGCCCGCGTGCTCGACGCCGCCAGCATCCAGACCCTGGTCGCCGACGGTGCCGGCTGCTGTGGCGCCATCCGCACCCACCTCGGCGACCCCGAAGGCGGCCTGGCCGACATGCGCAGCAACATCGACGCCTGGTGGCCGCTGGTGGACGGGCTCACCTCGCAGGGCAAGGTGCAAGCCATCGTCATGAATGCCAGCGGCTGCGGCGTCGCCGTCAAGGAATACGGGCATGCGCTGGCGCACGACCCGGCCTATGCCGACAAGGCGCGCCGCGTGAGCGAGCTGACGAAGGACATCAGCGAGCTGCTGCCCGAGCTGGTGCCGGCGCTGCAGTCCAGGCTGGGCCTTGCGCGCCCGGCCGGGGAGCGGGGACGGGGCGCAACGGCATCATCCGCCAGACGCGTGCAACGCCTGACGTTCCACCCGCCCTGCACGCTGCAGCACGGCCAGCAGTTGCGCGGCGGCGTGGAAACGCACCTCGGCGCGCTCGGCTTCGAAGTCAGCCTGGCCAGCAGCGAAAGCCACTTCTGCTGCGGCTCGGCCGGCACCTACAGCGTGCTGCAGCCGGAACTGGCGACGCAGTTGCGCGAGCGCAAGCTGGCTGCGCTGCAACCGCTGCAGGCCGAGGTCATCGTCTCGGCCAACATCGGCTGCATCCAGCATCTGCAGACCGGCACCACGACACCGGTTCGACACTGGGTGGAGGTGCTTGACGACGCGCTGGCGACTTGAACCTTCTGGGAGGCGCACGATGCGCTGGATGCGATACACACGGCCCGGCCACGCCGGCAGCGGCCTGGGACGGGTCGACGGCGACACTGTCGAGGTCCACGAAGGCGATCTCTTCGGCACTGCGCGGCCCACCGGGGAGCGACTGCCGCTGGACGACAGCCTGGTCTTCGCGCCGCCTTGCCGCCCGGGCAAGATCGTCGGCCTGTGGAACAACTTCCGCGCCGCGGCCGACAGGAACGGCTGGGCGCATCCGGCCGAGCCGCTGTACTTCCTGAAGTCGCCCACCAGCGCCGCGGCGCATGGCCAGGCCATCGCGGCACCGCCGCCCGAGGTGGGACGGGTGGCCTACGAGGGCGAACTGGCCGTCGTCATCGGCCGCACGGCGCGCCGCGTCGCGCGCGACGACGCCGCGGGCTGCATCTTCGGCTACAGCTGCGCCAACGACGTCACCGCGATCGAACTGCTGCAGCGCGACGCCAGCTTCGCGCAGTGGACGCGGGCCAAGAGCTTCGACGGCTTCGGCGCTTTCGGGCCCTGGATCGAGACCGACTTCGACCCCGCCCACGCCACCCTGCGCACCCTGGTGGGCGGCCGCGAGCGCCAGAACTATGCCCTGGCCGACATGTTCTTTCCGCCCGCCGAACTGGTGTGGCGCCTGTCGCAGGACATGACGCTGGAGCCCGGCGACCTGATCCTGTGCGGTACTTCGCTGGGGGCGCTGCCCATGAAACCCGGCACCACGGTCGAGGTCGTGATCGACGGGCTGGGCACGTTGCGCAACGTCTACGGCTGACCGGCCCCCGGGCTCGCCTGTGGCATCACGGCGGCGGCTGGCGCCGGGCGCATGCGCAGCGCCCAGACCACACCGGCCACCAGCAAGCCGATGCCAGCCGCCGTGACCGGGCTCGGCCATTGCCCACGCAGCCAGAACGCATAGGCCAGTGCCGCCAGCGTCTCGAAGACGATGAGCTGCCCGACCAGCGTCGTCGGCAGGCGCTGGCTGGCTGCATTCCAGCACAGCGTGCCGAGCCAGGACGCCAGCAGCCCGGTGGCGAGCATGAGGCCGACGAAGCGTTCCGGCGCCGGCCCGAAAGGCATCGCGTAGGCCTGGCCGCCGGCCGCGTCCCACCACCAGAAGCCCAGGAAACCGACCCCGGCCAGCGGCAAGGTGGCCAAGCCCTGCGCCGTGGCCCAGGTGCCGGGGTGGCGCCCGCCGCCGGCGTGCCCACGCAGCCAGTCGGCGTTGCGCAGCGGGTACCAGGTCCAGCAGGCCACGGCGCCCAGCGCGAGCAGGGCGCCCAGCGCATAGGCGCCCAGGTCGGCGCGCGGGTCGCTGCGCAGGCGCGCGATCTCGACCTGGTTGACGAGCGCGATGCCGCCGGCAATCAGCGCCAGCGACGGCAGCAGGCGCAGCCATGGCAGCCGGCCGTCACGAGCGTGGTCGCGCAGGTTGGAGCTGATGGCGATCACCACCGGCAGCGTGCCGATGATCATCGTTGGCAACGGCCCGCCGGCGCGCTGGATCGCGGCGGCCAGGAACAGGTAGTACAGCAGGTTGCCCACCGCCGAAAGCTTGCAGGCTTCGATCCAGTCGGCGCGCGTCAACGCGGCCAGCCGGCGCCGGCCCCACCACGCCAGCGGCAGCGCGATGAGGCCGAACGCCAGGTAGCGGCCGAAGGACAGCAGCGCTGCCGGGTAGGCCGGCAACAGCGTCGGCACCACGAACACGAGGCCCCACAACAGGCCGGCGGCGAGCGCGAACAAGGCGCCGGTGACGAGGTCGCGGCGGTCGGCCGGCATCGGCGGCGCGCTGCCGGCGCTTCAGACGCCGGCGATGCCCAGCCGCTCGAGCAGGCCGTTGAGCTCTTCCAGCGTATCGAAGGCGATCGCGATTTCGCCCTGCTCGCCGCGCCGCGTGCGGCGCTTGACGCGAATCTCCACCGGCGCGGTGAGCCGGTCGGCCAGGCGTTCTTCGAGGCGCGCAATGTCCCTGGGCTTGGCCGGCCTGGCCGCGGCCGCGGCGCGCGGCGGCGCCGACTGCCGCGCGACGTGCTTTTCGGTGTCGCGCACGCTGAGCTTGCGCGCCACGACCTCGTGCGCCGCCATCACCTGCTCGGCCGCGCCCAGCGCCAGCAGGGCGCGCGCGTGGCCCATGTCCAGATCGCCGGCCAGCAGCATCTGCTGCACCGGCTCGGCCAGGTTGAGCAGCCGCAGCAGGTTGCTCGCCGCACTGCGCGAGCGGCCCACCGCCTGCGCTGCCTGTTCGTGCGTGAGCTGGAACTCGGTCACCAGCCGCTGCAGGCCCTGCGCTTCTTCCAGCGGGTTGAGGTCTTCGCGCTGGATGTTTTCGATCAGCGCCATCACCGCCGCCGCTTCGTCGGCGACGGCCTTCACGAGCACCGGCACCTCGTCCAGCCCGGCCAGCCGCGCGGCGCGGAAGCGGCGCTCGCCGGCGATGATCTCGTAGCCGCCCGCCACCGGCCGCACCAGGATCGGCTGCATCACGCCCTGGCTCCTGATGCTGGCGGCCAACTCGTACAGCGAGCCTTCGTCCATGCGCGTGCGCGGCTGGTACTTGCCGTGGCGCAGGCGGTCCAGCGGCAGACTGGTGGGCAAACTCGCGGGAGCCGGCGGCGCATCGCTGACCTTGGGGCCGAGCAGGGCTTCGAGGCCGAGGCCCAGGCCCTTGGGTTTCTTGGTGACCATAGGGGCCGATTGTGTCCGAGCCGAAAGGCTGCCCGACAGCGCAATCCGCAGGGGCGGACATTCCCTTATGCTCGGCGGCTCGATCACTGCACCGCAGAACAGAGCAAGAGGCGCAGCATGTCATACACCGTCTTCGTCGATGGCCAGGAAGGCACCACCGGCCTGCGCATCCATGACTACCTGGCCGCGCGGCGCGATGTCGAAGTGCTGGTCATTGCGCCCGAGCGTCGCAAGGACACGGCTGAACGCGCGCGGCTGCTGAATGCCGCCGACGTGGCCTTCCTGTGCCTGCCCGACGCCGCGGCGCGCGAGGCCGCGGCGCTGGTCACCAACCCCCGTACCTGCCTCATCGACGCCAGCACCGCCCACCGCACGGTGCCGGGCTGGGCTTTCGGCCTGCCGGAACTGGCGCCGGGCCAGCGCGACGCCATCCGCGCCAGCAAACGCATCGCCAACCCGGGCTGCCACGCCAGCGCCTTCATCCTGCTGCTGCGGCCGCTGGTCGACGCCGGACTGCTGCCGGCGGCGCAGGCGGTCAGCGCAACGTCGATCACCGGTTATTCCGGCGGCGGCAAGAAGATGATCGAGCAGTACGAGACAGGCGGTGTGCCGGCGCTCACTTCACCGCGGCCCTATGCGCTGAGTCTCGCGCACAAGCATGTGCCCGAGATGATGGCGCACGCGGGCCTGGGCACGCGGCCGATCTTCATGCCCGTGGTGGCCAATTTCTACAAGGGGCTGGCGATGTCGGTGCCGCTGCATCTGGACGCCCTGGGCACCACGCCCGAGGCGGTGCACGCCGCGCTGGCGACGCGTTATGCCGGCGAGCGCTTCATCCGCGTCATGCCGCTGCGCGACCCCGGCACGCTGCAAAGCGGCTTCTTCGACGTGCAGGCCTGCAACGACAGCAACCGCGTCGACGTCTTCGTCTTTGCGAACGACACGCAGGCCGTGCTGATGGCACGGCTGGACAACCTGGGCAAAGGCGCCAGTGGCGCCGCGGTGCAGGCGATGAACGTGCACCTGGGCGTCGACGAAGGGCTGGGCCTGTAAGCCCAGCGCCTGAGCCCGTCAGGGCGCCTGCCGGTAGTGGTAGGCGTAGCCGTCGGCAAAACCCAGGCGCTGGTAGATACGCCGTGCGGCGTCGTTGGCAGCATCGACCTGCAGATAGGCCACAGCCGCGCCCTCACTTGCTGCCAACGCAAGCAAGCGCTTACATAACACCGAGGCCAAACCCTGCCCGCGTGCTTGCGGGTGGGTGTGGACGTCGTACACGCCGATGAACGTGGCCTCGCGAGCGAACTGGCCGCAGGCCAGGATGGCGCCATCGTCGACGCGCCGGATGGCATAACCCCGGTACGGCACCGGCGACACGGCCAGCCGCTGCGCGTGAGCCAGCCGCTGCTCGGGCGGCGAGCCGCGCAGGTCGCCGACAGCCTGGGCATACGCCGCCGCGTCCAGCGGTTCCCAGCCAGTGCCGGCCGGCAGCGCGGCCGGCTCGCTCGTCGGCAAGCGAGAACAAACCATGACGCGGGTGTCGTCGAGCACCGTCCAGCCGCGCTCGGCGAACCAGGCGTCCAGGCCCGCGGGCTGCGTGAAGGGGGTGATGCGCACCACCGCCGGCAAGCCGGCTTCGTCATAGACGGCCTGCGCCTGGCGCAGCTTGTCTTGCAGCGGCAGTCGGCCCACGGCCAGCGCGTTGATGCAGCGCGCCCGCTTGGCCTTGCCGGGCGAGTAGCGCAGCAGCCAGCCGTCGAGCCAGCGCTGCTGCGGCGGCGCGCTGGCGTTCAGGCCGGCGTCTTCGACGCGCGACAGCAGTGCCTCATCCAAGGCGCTGCGCCATTTCGCGCGCGAACTCGACGAAGGCCTGCGCGCCCTTGGACGCGGGGTCGAAGGTCACGCCCGGCTGGCCGTAGCTGGGCGCCTCGGCCAGCCGCACGTTGCGCGGGATCACGGTGTTGAAGACCTTGTCGCCGAAGTGCGCCTTGAGCTGTTCGCTGACCTGCTGCTGCAGGGTGATGCGCGGGTCGAACATGACACGCAGCAGGCCGATGATCTTCAGCTCGGGGTTGAGGTTGGCGTGCACCTGCTTGATGGTGTTGACGAGGTCCGACAGACCCTCGAGCGCGAAATACTCGCACTGCATGGGCACGATCACGCCATGCGCCGCGCACAGACCATTGAGCGTGAGCATGCTCAGGCTGGGCGGGCAGTCGATAAGCACGAAGTCGTAGTCCTCGCGCACGGTGGCCAACGCCGCCCGCAGGCGCTTCTCGCGCCGCTCCAGCTCGACCAGTTCGACCTCGGCGCCCGCCAGTTCGCGGTTGGCGCCGATCACGTCGTAGCCCCCCTTGGGGCTGGGCTGCCGCGCCTCGGCCACCGACGCCGACTCCAGCAGCACGTCGTAGACGCTCAGCGCCAGCGCGCGCTTGTCGATGCCCGAGCCCATGGTGGCGTTGCCTTGCGGGTCCAGGTCGACCAGCAGCACGCGACGGCCCGCCTGCGCCAGCCCGGCCGCCAGGTTGACGGTGGTCGTCGTCTTGCCGACGCCGCCCTTCTGGTTGGCGACGCAGAAGATCCTCGCTGCGCTCATTGCGTACCCAGGCGGATGCCGAAGCCGACCAGGAAGACGCCGGCCAGCTTTTCGAGCCCGCGCGCCAGCCGGCGGTTGGCCCTGACCTTGGCGCTCACGACATCGGCAAAGGCACACAGCAGCAGGCAGTACACGGCGGTGATGAGGGCAATGGTGGCGGCCATGGCCGCAAAGGTGACGGCGCCGCGGTGCGCGGCCGGGTCGATGAAGAGCGGGAAGAAGGCCATGTAGAAGACGATGGCCTTGGGGTTGAGCAAGGTGATCAGGAAGGCCTGGCGCGCGTAGTGTCGCGGCTCGATGCGGATCGGGCTGACGCTGCTGCCCGGACGGGCGAACAGCAGCTTGAGGCCGATCCAGGCCAGGTAGGCGGCGCCGAGGTACTGCACTGCCTTGAACAGCATGGGCTGCGCCGCCAGCAGTGCGGCGACCCCGGCCACCGCCAGCCACAGCAGCACCTGGTCGCCGACGATCACCCCCAGGGTGGCCGCGGCGCCGGCGCGAAAGCCGCCCTTGCCGGTGGAGGTGAGCAGCGCGAAGGTGCCCGGGCCCGGCAGCGCCAGGAACAACAGGATGGCAGCGCAGAAGGCGCCGTAGTCGGCAATGCCGAGCATGGATGGACTCCGGGGCCGGCTTCAGCGCGGGGCTTCGGCCGGGGTCGTGTGCGTGTGGGTCTGCCAGCGTGCGAGGTCGAAGCCTTGCTGGGCCAGCCGGGAGCGTATCGCAGATTCGTCGGCCGGCGCCAGGCTGGGCGTGCGTGACAACACCCAGAGATACTTCCGCTTGGGCTCGCTGACCACGGCATAGCGGCCGTCGGCGGCCAGCTGGAGATCCAGTACGAGCCCCAGATCGGCAGCCAGCGCAGCAGGCGCGGCAGGAAGCTGACCTCCAGCTGCGCCGGTTGCAGCATGTCGCCGCGGATCTCCGACCCCGCGGGGCGAGCCAGCCCGGTGACGCGGTCGATGCGGCCTTCGGCGTTGCGGCAGCGGTTGATGACTTCCACACCCTCCGGCACCCGGCGGTAGCTGGCGACGGTGTCCGAAACGCACTGCTTCTGGAAGCGGTTGGGGAACCACGCGACCTGGTACCAGGTGCCCATGTAGCCGGGCACGTCGAGCGAGGGCAGCGCGCTCGGTGGGGCGGGCTGCGCGGTGGCCAACATTGCGGCGGCGAGCAGCAGTTGGGGCAACAGGGACGGCAACAGCTTCATGCGGGCTTTCGGATGTTCATCCAGACCAGGCAGCGCTGGGCTTCCAGCCCGGGCACCTGGAGATGTTCCACGTGGAACACGTCGATGTCGGCTGGCAGCGCGGCCATTTCGTCATCCGGCGTTCGACCCTTCATGGCGACCCAGACGCCGCCGGGCGCCAGATGCTGGCGGGTGAGCGCGGTGAAGCCGGCGAGCGAGGCAAACGCGCGCGAGGTGATCACTTCGAACGACGGCGCCTTCAGGTCCTCGATGCGCGCATGCACGGCACGCAGGTTCGGCAGCGCCAGCGCTCCAGCCACTTGGCGCACGAAGGCCGTCTTCTTGGCGACGGCGTCGACGCAGGTCACGTCCCAGCCCGGCAGCATCGTCGCGATCACGACCCCGGGCAGGCCGCCGCCGCTCCCCACGTCCAGCAAGCGGCCGCTGCCGGCACGGCGCTGCAGCGGCGGAATCACCGTCAGGCAGTCGGCCAGGTGCTGCGTCAGCATTGCGGCGCGGTCACGTACGGCCGTGAGGTTGTAGGTGACGTTCCAGCGCTGCAGCAGATCGAGGTAGCGCAACAACGCCGACGCCTGCGCCTCGGTCGGCGCCAGGCCCAGTTCGGCGAAGATGGCCTGGAGTTCGCCCGGCACCCAATCGGCCCTTCAAGCCGCCTGGCCTTGCACGAGCCCCGCAAGGCGCCGCTTCTTCAGGTGCACGAGCAGCAGCGACATCGCCGCCGGGGTGACGCCCGAGATCCGCGAGGCCTGCCCCAGCGTGGCCGGCCGGTGACGCGCCAGGGTCTGCCGCACTTCGAACGACAGCGCCGACACCGCGCCGTAGTCCAGGTCGGCCGGCAGCGCCAGGCTTTCCAGCGCCGACGCGCGATCGACCTCGTCGTTCTGCTTGTCGATGTAGCCGGCGTACTTGACGGCGATCTCGGCCTGCTCGATCACCGCGTCGGCTTCGCGCTCGCCGTACTCGGCACGCAGCGTTTCACGTGAAACAGCGCCGGAGTGCGCCGCGATGCGCGCCAGTTCGCCCAGCGCGTCGAAGCCGACGCCCGGACGCCGCAGCAGGTCGGCCAGGCTGTATTCGTGTTCCAGCGCCTTGCCCAGCAGACGCTCGGCATCGGCAGCCGGCACGGTGGCCGGCCGCACCCAGGTCGAGCGCAGGCGCTGCAGTTCGCGCACCAGGCGTTCGCGCTTTGTTTCGAAGGCCGCCCAGCGCACGTCGCCCACCAGCCCCAGTTCGCGGCCGGTCTCGGTCAGGCGCAGGTCGGCGTTGTCTTCGCGCAGTTGCAGGCGGTACTCGGCGCGGCTGGTGAACATGCGGTAGGGCTCGGTCACGCCCTTGGTGACGAGGTCGTCGACCAGCACGCCCAGATAGGCCTGGTCGCGCCGCGGCAGCCACGGCTCCCTGCCCTGCACCTGCAGCGCGGCATTGGTGCCGGCGTACAGGCCCTGGGCGGCGGCCTCTTCATAGCCGGTGGTACCGTTGATCTGGCCGGCAAAGAAGAGCCCACCGATGGCGCGTGTCTCGAAGCTCTGTCGCAGTTCGCGCGGGTCGAAGTAGTCGTACTCGATGGCGTAACCCGGCCGCAGGATGTGCGCCCGCTCGAGCCCGCGCATCGACTGCACCGCGGCGATCTGGATGTCGAAGGGCAGCGATGTAGAGATGCCATTCGGGTAGAACTCGTGCGTCGTCAGCCCCTCGGGCTCCAGGAAGATCTGGTGGCTGGTCTTGTCGGCGAAGCGGTTGACCTTGTCCTCGATGCTCGGGCAATAGCGCGGCCCCACGCCACCGATGCCCCCAGTGAACATCGGGCTGCGGTCGAAACCGCTGCGGATGATGTCGTGCGTGCGCTCGTTGGTGTGGGTGATCCAGCACGGCAGCTGCCGCGGGTGCTGTCCGGGGTGGCCCAGGAAGCTGAACACCGGCACCGGGTGGGCTGAAGGCCTGCCGTCGGCTGACGGCATGCCGTCGCCCGGCTGCTCCTCGAGCCGGCTGAAGTCGATCGAACGCCCGTCGATGCGCGGCGGCGTGCCGGTCTTGAGCCGCCCTTGCGGCAGCTTCAGTTCCTTCAGCCGCGCCGACAGGCTCAGTGCCGGCGGGTCACCGGCGCGGCCGGCGCTGTAGTTCTGCAGGCCGACATGGATGCGGCCGTCGAGGAAGGTGCCCGCCGTCAGCACCACGGCCCGGCCGCGGAAGCGCACACCGGCCTGCGTGACGGCACCGACGACGCGGTCCCCTTCCAGCATGAGGTCGTCCACCGCCTGCTGGAACAGCCACAGCTGCGGCTGGTTCTCCAGCCGCCGGCGGATCGCCGCGCGGTACAACACGCGGTCGGCCTGCGCCCGCGTGGCGCGCACGGCAGGGCCCTTGCTGCCGTTGAGGATGCGGAACTGGATCCCCGCTTCGTCGGTGGCCTCGGCCATGGCGCCGCCCAGGGCATCGATCTCCTTGACCAGATGCCCCTTGCCGATGCCGCCGATCGACGGGTTGCAGCTCATCTGTCCCAAGGTTTCGATGTTGTGCGTCAGCAGCAGCGTGGCGCAACCCATGCGCGCCGCGGCCAGCGCTGCTTCGGTGCCGGCATGGCCACCACCGATCACGATGACGTCGAAAGCTTGGGGATGCAGCATGGATGCAGCGATTCTACGAAGCAGCCGCCGCGGGCAGGGGCCGCGCCCGCCTTTCCCACCAGCGGTCGAAGAAATAGTGGGCCATCGTGTTGACGATGGGCTCGACCAAGGTGATCGCTCCCGCGATGGCGACGCTGCCCGTGAGCGCATAGCTCACGCCGAAAGCGATGCCCAGGTGAATGACGCCGAAACTTGCTGACTTGGCCATGTCCGCCTCCAATGAGAATGATTGTCATTATCGCTTCGTTGCGCCACTCGTGCGATTGCAGCCATCGATGGCGCAGATAGCATCACCCCCATGAACTGCCGCCCCAACTGTGGCGCGTGCTGCACGGCACCGTCGATCACCTCGCCCATCCCCGGCATGTCGCAGGGCAAGCCTGCCGGTCTGCGCTGCGTGCAGCTCGACGCCGATGAACGCTGCCGGATCTTCGGCCGGCCCGAACGCCCCGCGGTCTGCCGTTCGCTGCAGCCCGCCCCCGAGATGTGCGGCAGTTCACGGGAGCATGCGCTCACTTGGCTGGATCGGCTCGAATGCCGTACCGCCCCCTCGTTGACGCCATGGACGGTTTCCCACTCGTGATGGCGGGCCCCCTGTGCCTCGTCTGCCAAGGAGCCGAACGATGTCCGACGCGCGATGTGACCCAGATCATCGACCCCCGGGCGCCCTGCCCGCACACTGCCGACAGCGGCCATCTCACTGCCTGCTCTCCGGAGACCCTGATGAAGACCAACGTCGGCGGCATCGACCGCATCCTGCGCATCGTCCTCGGCCTCGTGCTGATCGCGCTCACGCTCACCGGCACCATCGGCGTCTGGGGCTGGATCGGCGTCGTGCCCCTGGCCACCGCCGCCTTCGGCTTCTGCCCGCTGTACACCGTGCTCGGCTTCAGCAGCTGCCCGATGAAGAAGGTGTAGGGCCTACACCGCGCGCCGCGCTCCGGCCCCCACTGCAGCGGCGCTGCTCCCGGCACGCTGCGCAGGTCCTGCGCCACGCGGCCGTCGTGCAGGGCGATCACGCGCGAAGCCGACGCGATGGTCTCCGGCCGGTGCGCGACGATCACCCGCGTCGGCGCCAACTGCCGCACGGCGTGGTTGACGATGCGCTCGCGCCCGACAACGCCGCGCCCATGTCGCCGATGAGCGTGTTGTAGCCCATCGGCATGGCCACGATGTCGGTCATCAGCAAGCTGCGGCTGGTCGGCGAACAGGGGGCGGTGCTGACCGCGCACCCGTCGGCGCGTTACCTCAAAGAGACCGTGCGTGCCCTGCCCTGGCAGAGCGCGGTGCAGCGCGCCCTGGGCGCGCGCACGCACTGACCGCTGCAGCCGGCGCCGCGCCGGCTACTTCAGCGCCGCGGTGCGCAAGGTGCGGGCGACGAAGACGATGGCCGCCGCCGCCAGCAGCGCGCACACGCCGGCGGCCAGCGCCACGTCGGCCCAGGGCAGGGCCTCGCCGCGCAGCACGCGGCCCATCAGCGTGGTCTGCGCCAGCGCCGGCACCCACAGGTGCCAGGGCGCGGGGCCTTCCTGGTTGAAGATCGTCACCAGCGGCAGCATCGACACGCCCAGCACCACGATGGTGGCGTTGGCCTGCGCCTCCTTGAAGGTCTTGCAGCGGATCGCTATCGCCATCAGCACCGCCGCCAGCGCACCGGCCAGCGGCAGCAGCAGGCCGACGAACGCCGCCACCTCGCCGATGCCGAAGCGGAACATCGCCGACAGCACCTCGCTGCGCAGCAGCCATTGCGCGGGCAGGAAACTCAGGCACGACAGCACCGCGATCAGGATCGCCACGCTGGCCACGGCACCCCACTTGCCCAGCACCAGCGCCAGCCGCGGTGCCGGGTTCATCAGCAAAGGCTCGAGCGAGCCACGTTCACGCTCGCCCGCGGTGGTGTCGAGCGCCGCGTTCAGCGCCCCGTAGAGCACGGCCATGAGCACGAAAAAGGGCACCATGGTCGACAGCTGCGCGGCGCGGCTGGCCGGGTCGGCCAGGTCACGCTCCTCGATGCGCAGCGCCTCCAGCGCCGCCGGCGAGACACCACGCACCGCCAACCGCAGCGTCGCCTGCTCCTGGTTGAAGCCGCGCAGCAGTCGCAATACGGCGCCGCTGCCCGTTTGCGAGCGCTGGTTGCTGGCACTGGCGAACAGCTCCACCACCGGCGTCTTGCCGCGCGCCAGATCGGCCTCGAACTCTGCCGGCACCACCAGCACCGGATCCCCGAGCTTGCTGTCCTTGAGCTGCTGCTCGTAGCCTGCGGGCGCCTCGCGCACCGTGTAGGTCTGACGTTCGATGTAGTTACGCAGCGTTGGCGCGTGTTGCATGCCGTACACGACGACGACCCGGGCCTCGGCGCGCTTTTCGATGCCGGCCACCAGCTGCGACACCAGCACCAGCACCGCCGGGCCGATGGCCACCGAGCTGAGCAGCACCACCAGCAAGGTGCGCCGGTCGCGCAGCGCGTCGACCAACTCCTTCAGGTACACCGTCCAGGCTGGGGCCATCATGCGGCACCTCTTTGGTGTCGGGTCTGTTGCCGTTCGTCGGCATTGAACGCCAGGGCCACGAAGGTCTCCTCGAAGTCGGCGTGGCCGCTGGCCGCGTTGAGTTCGGCGACGCTGCCCACGGCCACGGTGCGGCCGTGCGAGACCACCACCACCTGGTCGCACAGGCGTTCGACCTCCTGCATGATGTGGCTGGAGAAGACGATGCACTTGCCGTGCTCGTCGCGCAGGCGGCGCAGCGTGTCGCGCAGCGACCGCGTGGCCAGCACGTCCAGGCCGTTGGTGGGTTCGTCGAGCACGATGTTGGCCGGGTCGTGCACCAGCGCGCGCGCCAGCGCCGTCTTCATTCGTTCACCCTGGCTGAAGCCGTCGGTGCGGCGGTCGAGCAGCGGCTGCATATCCAGCATCTGCGCCAGCGTCTCGGCGCGCGCCGCGGCGCTGGCCCGCCTCATGCCGTGCAGGCGGCCGTAGTAGACGATGTTCTCGCGTGCCGTCAGCCGCGGATACAGGCCGCGCGCATCGCTGAGCACGCCCATGCGCGCCAGCGCCTCGGTGGGGCGGGTGGCGACATCGATGCCATCGACGCGCACGCTGCCGGCGTCGGGCTCGATCAGCGCCGCGGCGATGCGCAGCGTCGTCGTCTTGCCGGCGCCGTTGGGGCCGAGCAGGCCGGTGATGCGGCCGTCGGCGGCGGTGAAGCTCACGCCGTCCACCGCGCGCACGCTGCATGCCCTGGCGCCGCGGCCCTGCGTGAAGTGCTTGCTGAGCTGGTGAACTTCGATCACCTCGAAACCTCCGCCGCGACAGGCACGAAGGCCGGCGGCCGCGGCAGCGCGCGTGCGCAGTCGGCGTCGACGTTCAACGCCTCGTCGTCATTGGCGGCGTCGACGAAGCGGAAGATGGCGTCGCGCAGGCAGGCCAGCGCCATCACGCCGTGGCCGGCCTGCGGCACCACCACGTGCCGCGCCCTGGCGCCCAGGGCTTGCGCGACACGTTCGCCGTGGCGCGGCGGCGTCACCGGGTCGGCGCCGCCCGACAGCACCAGCGTTGCCGCCGGCGATGGCGGCAGCGTATAGAACGCCGCCGGCACTTCGCCGCGGGGCCAGCCGGTGCAGGCGCGGCGGTAGATGTCGGCGAAGGCCGCGCCGAAGTCTGCGCCCGGCGGGTCGGTGGCCTGCGCCAGACGCGGTGCGTCTTCGGCGCACACGACCGAGAAATGCATGCCCTCGGCCAGGGCGCCGGCACGGTCGCCGGACAAGGCCGTGGCCAGACCCGCCAGCGCCTCGAAGCGCCCGTGCGCAGCCTCGGTCAGCGCCAGCGGCAGCGCCGACGCCAGCGCCGGCACGTACAGCGGCGTGCGCACCAGCCCCAGCAGCGTGTCGCGCGTGAGCGTGAAGTGCTGCACCTCGCCCGTCAGCGGGTGCGCCACGCCCGCGTCGCGCGGCAGGGTAGCCAGCAGGCCGCGCCAGCCGCTGCGCAGCGCCGGGTAGCGTGCGGCGCAGGCCGGGTCGGCTTCGCAGGCCGTGAACACGGCGTCCAGCGCCGCCTGGTTGTCGGTGGAAAACGACGCCGGCAACACCATGTCGGGCGGCGCCACGCCGTCGAGCACGGCGCGCCGCACCGTGTGCGGGAACTGGCGCATGTACTCCAGCGCCGCCCGCGTGCCGTAGCTGCCGCCGACGACGTTGACCTTGTCGGCCCCCAGCAGGCGGCGCACGGCGTCGGCGTCGGGCATCGCCACCGCGGTGGTGTAGTGGCGCAGGTCGCCGTGCGGCAACTTCTGCAGCCGGGCACGGCAGTCGGCCAGGCGGATGAACAGCCGCGCCGGATCCACCGCCTCGGCCAGAGGCTGCGTCGGGCTGGGCTCGTCGCACACCAGCGGCGCGCTGCGGCCGGTGCCGCGCTGGTCGATGAGCACGATGTCGCGCCGGTTCGACAGCCGGCCGAGCAAACGCGCCACGCTGCCGGCGATCTCGATCGCGCTCTGCCCCGGCCCGCCGGCGAAGAAGAACACCGGGTCGGGCTTGCGGTTGCGCGCCAGCGCCGGCAGCACGGCGAAGTGCACGTCGATCTGCACGCCCTGCGGCGCGGCCGGGTCCAGCGGCCGTCGCACGCTGCCGCACCAGGCCTCGTGCTCGACGCCTTGCAGCCGGCACGGCGCGAGACCGGGTCGGGATTCGGCGGCCTGCACGGGCAAGGCCGTCGGCGCGACTGCCAGCAGCGCGGCCAGGAGGAGATGGATCTGCATGGGCACCGATTCTGCGGTGCCGGGCGGGTGACCGGGTCGGTGCGCACCAACGGTCGATCGGCGGCGATGAAACGGCCTCGTCGGCTCCCAAGCGGGCCGCACGTCTGGCGGCGGCTTGCGGCCCGTTGCGGGCCTTGCCGGGTGTGCGCTTTCTGCGCTCGACGTTTTGCGCCGGTCGCGGCAGGCGGTGCCCGGCGGGGGCGCAGACTGTGGCGGTCGGTGCTGCGCACCGACTCCCCTGCGCTGCTCGCCTTGAGGGGGTGCCGCATAACTCGCTTCGTTCGCTGCGCTCACTGCGCTCAAACAGGATGCGGCAAGTCAGTTCACGAAGCGCGCTGCGCGCGCGGGCCATGGACCCTGCGCTGCGCGGCGCCGCACACGCACGCAGCGCCCCCCCCGGACACCCCTTTGCGGCATGCAGTGGTGGTTCTCGGCGAGCGCCGCTACCGGTGGTTGAGCGGCAGGCGGTGCCCGG
>JAUXVE010000031.1 GCA_030680415.1 Rubrivivax sp. | reverse complement strand
GCGCACCAGGGCGCCGACATCGAGGATCAATGCGACGCGGCCGTCGCCCATGATCGTGGCGCCCGAGACGTCGTCGACGCGACGGTAGTTCGATTCGAGGTTCTTCACCACCACCTGCTGCTGGCCCAGCAGCGCATCGACCAGCAGCGCGGCGCGCTGGCCTTCGGCCTCGACGACGACCATGATGGCGTTGCTCTGGCCGAGATCGAAGCGCGGCACGTTGAACAGCTGCTCCAGGTCGACCACCGGCATGTACTCGTCACGCACCTGCACCACGCGACCCGAGCCGCCGATGGTCCTGATGGTGTCGGGCTTGACCTGGAACGACTCGATGACCGAAGCCAGCGGCAGGATGTAGCACTCGTCGCCGACGCCCACGCTCATGCCGTCCATGATCGCCAGCGTCAGCGGCAGCCGCACCTTGACGCTCATGCCGAAGCCCTCGGCCGACTCGATCTCGACCGTGCCACCCAGCGCGGTGATGTTCTTCTTCACCACGTCCATGCCCACGCCGCGGCCCGACACGTCGGTGACGACCTCGGCGGTGGAGAAGCCGGGGGCGAAGACGAGGGCCCAGACCTCGGCGTCGGTCATGCTGTCGGGGGCCTCGAGCCCCTTCTCGCGCGCCTTGGCGATGAGCCTGTCGCGGTTCAGGCCCTTGCCGTCGTCGCGCACCTCGATGACGATGCTGCCGCCCTGGTGCGAAGCCGCCAGCGTGATGGTGCCGGTCTCGGGCTTGCCCAAGGCCCGCCGTTCGGCGGGCATCTCGATGCCGTGGTCGCAGCTGTTGCGCACCAGGTGCGTCAGCGGGTCGGTGATCTTCTCGACCATGCCCTTGTCCAGCTCGGTGGCCTCGCCCTGGGTCACGAAGTCGACCTTCTTGCCCAGCTTGCCCGCGAGTTCGCGCAGCATGCGCGGGAAGCGGTTGAACACCGCCGACATCGGAATCATGCGGATCGACATCACCGACTCTTGCAGGTCGCGCGTGTTGCGTTCGAGGTCGGCCAGCCCGGCGGCCATCTGCTGGTACAGCGCGGTGTCGACCTTGGCGCTGGTCTGCGCCAGCATGGCCTGGGTGATGACGAGTTCGCCGACCAGGTTGATGAGCTGGTCGACCTTCTCGACCGAAACGCGCAGGGTCGAGGTTTCGGCCGCGGCAGGCGCCGCCGTGGCCTTGGCGCGTGCCTTGACCACCGGGCCGCCGGCCGGCGCCGCGGCCTGGCCGGCGGGTGCCGGTGCGCCCGGGGCGTTGTCGAAGAAGCCGAAGCCGGCGTCGGACGCCGTCTCCACGGGGGCACCGGGGGCGCCGGCGTGAAAACCGTAACCCGGACCCAGCGGCAGCAGCTTGACGTGCTCGCGCGCGATGTGGAACGTGAACAGGTCGAGCAGGTCGGTGTCGCTGCTGGTGGTGACGATCTTGAAGCGGCGCATGCCGTCGGCGGCCTGGCCGCCGTCCAGCGGCTCGATGCTGCCGAGGTCGACGATCTCGCTGAACAGCTCGATCAGGTTGTCGGCGGCGTCGGCTGTCTCGAGCGGGCCCACCAGGAGTTCCAGCTCACGCCGGCCGCCGGGCGGCGCGGGCTCCGGCTCCGGTTCCGGTTCCGGCGTCCAGGCCGCGGCCGGCGCCGGCACCCGCCGCGGCGTCTGGCCGGCGAGCAGCGCGCGCAGGCCGGCCAGCAGCTCGGCGGTGTCGAAGATGTCGCCGTGGCCGCCGCTCTGGTGCCTGGCCAGCTGCGCCTTCAAGGCATCGCCGGACTGCAGCAGCACGTCGACCATGGCCCCGGTGGGCTCGAGTTCGTGGCGCCGCAGCTTGTCCAGCAGCGACTCCATCTGGTGCGTCAGCTCGGCCACGTCGTTGAAGCCGAAGGTGGCGGCACCGCCCTTGACCGAGTGCGCGCAGCGGAAGATCGAGTTCAGCGTCTCGTCGTCGGCCG
>JAUXVE010000123.1 GCA_030680415.1 Rubrivivax sp. | reverse complement strand
CGCCTGGGCGGGAGAGGGCTGGGGTGAGGGTGGGAGGGGCACGCATGACCCTCACCCCAACCCTCTCCCACAAGTGGGAGAGGGGGCAATACCCGCGGTTCCTGGTCACAAGCCGGCGCCGCCAAGTGGCGCATAGGTCTCGCCCGCAGGGCGGGAGAGGGAGCAGTTCCTGAAGCGTTGATCGCACTTCGGTATGAGCCGGCGCTGGCCGCCACCCTGGCCACGGTTCAGCTGCGATCACTGGACTAGACTGCGCGACAACCCGCCGACGGAGCTACAAGCGATGACCGAACCTCTCCTCGTTGCCATGCACGGCGACGTGAGCTGCGAGTTGCTGCCCGCGCTGGCCAACCGCCACGGCCTGATCACCGGCGCCACCGGCACCGGCAAGACGATCACGCTGCAGACGCTGGCCGAGAGCTTCAGCCGCATCGGCGTGCCGGTGTTCATGGCCGACGTCAAGGGCGACCTCACCGGCATCAGCCAGCCGGGCCACCTCAGCCCCAAGATCGCCACCGTGATCAAGGAGCGCGGCCTGCCCGAACCGCAGAGCGTGGCATGCCCGGTGACGCTGTGGGACGTCTTCGGCGAGCAGGGCCACCCGGTGCGTGCCACCGTGTCGGACATGGGGCCGCTGCTGCTGTCGCGCATGCTGGCGCTGAACGAAACGCAGGGCGGCGTGCTCAACCTGGCCTTCAAGATCGCCGACGACCATGGCCTGCTGCTGCTGGACATGAAGGACCTGCGCGCGATGCTGCAGCACCTGGGCAACAACGCCAGCCAGTTCACCACCCAGTACGGCAACATCAGCGCCGCCAGCATCGGCGCCATCCAGCGCGGGCTGATGCAGATCGAGGAGCAAGGCGGCGACAGGTTCTTCGGCGAGCCCATGCTCGACATCGCCGACTTCATGCAGACGGTCGATGGCAAGGGTGTGATCAACATCCTGGCGGCCGACAAGCTGATGAACTCGCCGCGGCTGTACGCCACCTTCCTGCTGTGGATGCTGTCGGAGCTCTTCGAGTTGCTGCCCGAGGTGGGCGACCTCGACAAACCCAAGCTGGTGTTCTTCTTCGACGAGGCGCACCTGCTGTTCAACGACGCACCCAAGGCGCTGATCGAAAAGATCGAGCTCGTCGTACGCCTGGTGCGCAGCAAGGGCGTGGGCGTGTACTTCGTGACGCAGAACCCGCTCGACGTGCCCGACACCGTGCTGGCGCAGCTGGCCAACCGTGTGCAGCACGCGCTGCGCGCCTTCACGCCGCGCGACCAGAAGGCGGTGAAGGCGGCAGCCGAGACGATGCGCGCCAACTCCAGGATCGGCGACATGGCCACCGCCATCACCGAACTCGCGGTGGGCGAGGCGCTGGTGAGTTTTCTCGACGCCAAGGGCCGGCCCAGCGTCACCGAGCGTGCCTATGTGATTCCGCCGGGCAGCCAGATCGGGCCCATCACGCCCGCGCAGCGCAAGGATCTGATGGTTTCGTCACTGGTGGCGGGCACGTACGAGAAGTTGGTCGACCGCGAATCGGCGCATGAAGTGCTGCGCGGGCGCGTCGAGTCTGCGCCGGCGGCAACGCCCGCCGCTGCCGGCACCCGCAAACCGACGATTCCCGGCGCGCCGCCGGCCGAGGCCAGTGGCGGTGGCGGCATGCTCGACGGCCTGAAGGGCGCGATCTTCGGCAGCACCGGCCCGCGCGGCGGGCGCTATCCCGGGCTGGCCGAGAAGGCCGCGTCGTCGGCGGTGCGCAGCATCGGCTCGGCCATGGGCCGCGAGATCATCCGCGGCGTGCTGGGCTCGCTGCTTGGCACGAAGCGGCGTTGACACCGGATCCTCCCTTTCCCGCTCGAGAGAGAGATCGATGCGCCGCGTGGCGGCGCCGTCTCATGACCAGCGACCTCGGGCATTGCTCCCTCTCCCACTTGTGGGAGAGGGTTGGGGTGAGGGTGATGCGTGCCCCCTCCCACCCTCACCCCAGCCCTCTCCCGCCCAGGCGGGAGAGGGAGGAATACAGCACAGAGTCACAGGCGAGTCGTTGCGGCGGAGCTGTCGTGTGTACGCCGATCTACGCTCACCGCGGCTTGCGGCGTGCCGACGGCCGCGACGGCACACCGCCGCTCTCGCGCGGCGGCAGGCCCGTATGCTGGGTGAGGATGCGGCCCTGCGTCACGGTGGACGTGCGCGCGCCGGCCTCGGTGCTGTTCTTGCGCCGCGCGCTGACATAGGCGCCGTCCGTGGCGGGCTGGAAGCTCGGGATCAGGTGGTGCCTGCCGTTGCCGATGAGGTCGGCGCGGCCCATGGACTTGAGCGCCTCGCGCAGCAGCGGCCAGTTGTTGGCGTCGTGCCAGCGCAGGAAGGCCTTGTGCAGCCGGCGGCGCCGCTCGCCGCGCACGACGTCGACCTTCTCGGCGCGCGCCGGGTCGCGGCTGATGCCCTTGAGCGGGTTCAGGTCGGTGTGGTACATCGCCGTCGCCGTGGCCATCGGGCTCGGGTAGAAGGTCTGCACCTGGTCGGCCTTGAAGCCGTTCTTCTTCAGCCACAGCGCGAGGTTCATCATGTCCTCGTCGGTGGTGCCCGGGTGCGCGGCGATGAAGTAGGGAATCAGGTACTGCGTTTTGCCCGCCTCGGCGCTGTACTGGTCGAACATCTTCTTGAAGCGCTCGTAGCTGCCGATGCCGGGCTTCATCATCTTCGCGAGCGGCCCGCTTTCGGTGTGCTCGGGCGCGATCTTCAGGTAGCCGCCGACATGATGCGTGACCAGTTCCTTCACGTACTCGGGCGACTGCACCGCCAGGTCGTAGCGCAGGCCGGAGCCGATGAGCACCTTCTTCACGCCACGCAGCGCCCGCGCGCGGCGGTAGAGGCGGACCAGCGGGCCGTGGTCGGTGTTCAGGTTCGGGCAGATGCCGGGGTAGACGCAACTCGGCTTGCGGCAGGCGGATTCGATCTCGCGGCTCTTGCAGCCGATGCGCCACATGTTGGCGGTGGGGCCGCCGAGGTCGCTGACGACGCCGGTGAAACCCTTGACCTTGTCACGCATCTCCTCGATCTCGTGAATGATCGAGTCCTCGCTGCGGCTCTGGATGATGCGGCCTTCGTGCTCGGTGATGCTGCAGAAGGTGCAGCCGCCGAAACAGCCGCGCATGATGTTGACGCTGAAGCGGATCATCTCCCAGGCCGGGATCTTGGTGCCGCCGTCATGGCCGCCGGCCGCGTCGGCGTAGGCCGGGTGCGGGCTGCGCGCGTACGGCAGGCCGAAGACATGGTCCATCTCGGGGGTGGACAGCGGAATCGGCGGCGGGTTGATCCAGACGTCCCGCTCGCCATGCCGCTGCACCAGCGCGCGCGCGTTGCCGGGGTTGGTTTCCAGGTGCAGCACGCGGTTGGCGTGGGCGTAGAGCACGGCGTCGCTCTTCACCTGCTCGTAGGCCGGCAGGCGGATGACGAGCTGCTCGCGCGGCGGCAGCTTCACGGCGCCGGCCTTGCGCGTCACGGGCAAGGCGACGGTCTTCACTCCCTCTCCCCGCTCGCGGGGAGAGGGTTGGGGTGAGGGGTGGTGGCACACGGAACCCTCACCCCCACCCTCTCCCGCAAGCGGGAGAGGGAGTGAAGGCAAAGCCGCGCTGTCGTCCTTCGCGCAACTCTGCCCCTGCGCCGCCGCGGCCTCGGCCGTGGTCAGGTAGGGATGGATGTGCTCGTCGATGCGCCCGGGCAAGTCGACGTCGGTCGAATCCAGCTCGAACCAGCCGGGCCGTGGCCCGCGCACCATGAAGGCGGTGCCGCGGATGTCGGTCAGGCTGTCCACCGGCTGGCGCGCCGCCAGGCGGTGCGCCACCTCGACGATGGCGCGCTCGGCGTTGCCGTACAGCAGCAGGTCGGCCTTGCTGTCGACGAGGATCGAGCGCCGCACCTTGTCCTGCCAGTAGTCGTAGTGCGCGATGCGGCGCAGGCTGGCCTCGATGCCGCCGATCACCACCGGCACCGCGGGCCACGCTTCCTTGCAGCGCTGCGTGTAGACCAGCGTCGCGCGGTCGGGCCGCATGCCGCCGGCACCGCCGGGCGTGTAGGCGTCGTCGCTGCGGATCTTGCGGTCGGCGGTGTAGCGGTTGATCATCGAATCCATGTTCCCGGCGGCGACGCCGAAGAACAGGTTCGGCTTGCCCAGGGCCTTGAACGGCTCGGCCGACTGCCAGTCGGGCTGCGCGACGATGCCGACGCGAAAACCCTGCGCTTCCAGCACGCGGCCGATGACGGCCATGCCGAAGCTGGGGTGGTCCACGTAGGCGTCGCCGGTGACGATGACGATGTCGCAGCTGTCCCAGCCGAGCGTGTCCATTTCCTGCCGGCTCATGGGCAGGAAAGGCGCCGGGCCGAAACGCTTGGCCCAGAACGGGCGCCAGCTGGTGATCGGCTTGACGGGGACAGGGGCTGCAGCCGGTGCGGCGGCGCGCGCCGGCGGGGTGGCTGTGGCAGGCACGATGGGCGGGGCCGGCGGGGCCGGCGCTGAGCCGGGTAGGCCGGCGAAGTACGGATTGTCGGTGTTACGTCGCAGCCGTGGTGCGCCAGGGGGCAAGGCCGCTCAAGTGCCCGCGCGCGCTGCCGATACCACGTGCATGGAAAACCTCCTGCCCTTGATCGGCCTTGCCGCCGCCGCCTTGCTGGTGGTGGCCATCGGCGTCGCCTGGTGGGAGCAGATGGGTGCGCGCGCCGCGGCACGTCGCACCTTGCATGCACCGCCGCCGCACGCCGTGTCGGTGGACGTGAAACTCGACGAACTGGCCGCCGAGCCGGCCCGGCCCACCAGCGACCAGGCGGCACGACAGGCGGCCCTGGGCAGTGCCATGGCGCGCATGTCGCGTGCTGCGGCGCCGGCGCCGGCGTCGCTGGCCTGGATCGACACCCAGCCGATCGTCGCCGCCAGCCTGCGTGCAGGGCCCGGCAACAGGCAGCCCGAACCCGGGGCGGAGTCCAGAACCGGCCACTGAGCGCGGCCTTGCGCGGCGCGTGGCAGCGGCCGCGGTCAGCCGCGCCCTGGCGCGCGGCGGCCTACACGGTGGCCTGCTCGCCAGCCACGGCAGTGTCGTCGGCCTCCTCGCCCAGGAAACCACCGCTCTGGTGCGCCCACAGCCGGGCGTAGATGCCACCTGCTGCGAGCAGGCTCTTGTGGTCGCCGGTCTCGACGATGCTGCCGTGGTCCATCACCACCAGCCGGTCCATCGCCGCGATGGTGGACAAGCGGTGCGCGATGGCCACCACCGTCTTGCCCTCCATCAGCGTGTCCAGGCTGGCCTGGATGGCGGCTTCGACCTCGCTGTCCAGCGCGCTGGTGGCTTCGTCAAGCAGCAGGATCGGCGCGTCCTTGAGCATCACGCGCGCGATCGCCACGCGCTGGCGCTGGCCGCCCGACAGCTTCACGCCACGCTCGCCGACATGCGCGTCGTAGCCCTTGCGCCCCTTCTGGTCGGCCAGGCCGAGGATGAAGTCATGGGCCTCGGCCCGTTCCGCGGCGCGCAGCATCTCGGCGTCGGTGGCGTCGGGGCGGCCGTAGACGATGTTGTCGCGCACCGAGCGGTGCAGCAGCGAGGTGTCCTGCGTCACCATGCCGACCTGCCGGCGCAGGCTTTCCTGGGTCACGCCGGCGATGTCCTGGCCGTCGATGAGGATGCGGCCACCCTCCACGTCGTACAGCCGGAGCAGCAGGTTGACGATGGTGCTCTTGCCGGCGCCCGAGCGGCCGACGAGGCCGATCTTCTCGCCCGGCCGGATGACGAGCGAAAAGCCGTCGACCACCTTGCGCGCGCCGCCATAGGCGAACGACACGTCCTCGAAGCGCACCTCGCCTTGGGTCACCACCAGCGGCTGCGCGCCGGGCCGGTCGACCACGGCGCGCGCGCGTGACAGCGTGGCCATGCCGTCCTGCACGGTGCCGATGTGTTCGAACAGCGAAGCCATCTCCCACATCACCCAGTGCGAGATGCCGTTGAGCCGGAAGGCCATCGCCGTGGCCGCCGCCACCGCGCCCACGCCCACCGCGCCTTGCGTCCACAGCGTCAGCGCGGCGCCGGCGATGGCGCCGATGAGCAGCACGCTCAGGATCTGGTTGACGATCTCGAAGGCCGTCACCAGCCGCATCTGGCCGTAGGCGGTGACCATGAACTCCTGCATCGCGCTGCGCGCGAAATGCGCCTCGCGATGCGAGTGCGAGAACAGCTTCACGGTGCCGATGTTGGTGTAGGCGTCTGTCACGCGCCCGGTCATCAGCGAGCGTGCGTCGGCCTGCTGCTGCGCCACGCGGCCCAGCCGCGGCACGAAGAACCACAGCGTCAGCACATACAGCACGAGCCAGCCGAGAAAGGGCACCGTCAGCCAGGCGTCGAAGGCGCCCACCACCGCCACCATGGTGACGAAGTAGATGACCACGTAGACCAGGATGTCGGCGAAGATGAGCCAGGTGTCGCGCACCGCCAGCGCCGTCTGCATGACCTTGGTGGCGATGCGGCCGGCGAATTCGTCCTGGTAG
>JAUXVE010000122.1 GCA_030680415.1 Rubrivivax sp. | reverse complement strand
CGGCCCAAAACAAGGCCGTGGCCGCGCTCCTGCACGATCTGAACGAGCAGGCCTTCTGCCACCCCGAAACCGGCGCAAGGATGATCTACACGCTGGTGTGAAGTGCCAAGCACAATTCCTCCGAGATCAGGATCTCTGAAGGTAGTATTGTCAACTACGTATCCACGAAGGAACCCTAATCTTGGCGGCACTGACCATCCAGATGCCCGCCATGACCATCAGCGACGACGAACGTACTTTCTTTGCCGGCCTGGGCGAGCGCGTGGCGCAACTGCGCAAGGCGCGCTCCATCACTCAGGTGCAGCTGGCCGAAGCCTTGGGGGTGTCGCAGCAGACGGTGCAGGCCTATGAGGTCGGCCGCCGGCGCATCCCGGTGTCCACGCTGCGGCTGCTGGCCAAGACGCTGGATGTTTCGCTTGATGAGTTGATGGCCGAAGGCGAACATGCACCGCGCAAGCGCGGGCCGGTGCCGCAGGTTCAGCGGCAGCTGGAACGCATCAGTGCGCTGCCGAAGCCCAAGCAGCGTGCGGTGATGGATGTGATCGAGGCCTTGCTCGCGCAGCAGGGCCGCTGAGGAAGGGAAGAGCGATGAATGCGGTGGTGTTCGAGCATGTGCCGGTGGCCGAGTTGCCGGAGAAGTGGCGCGCCAGGCTGACCCAGGCCGGCAGTGCCACGGTGACGGTGCGCATCGAGGAAGAAGCGCAGTCCGCGCCGGCCGAGGAGTTCGTCACCGACGATCCACTGTTTGGGATGTGGCGCGACCGCGAGGACATGGCCGACGTGGCCGGCTATGTGCGCAAGCTGCGCGCCTCGCGGTTCAATGACGACGGCTCAAGGCGCGACGCCTGATGTCGTCGGTGCTGATCGACTCCGATGTGCTGGTGTGGTTCACGCGCGGGCATGTGGGCGCGGCGCAGCGGCTGCATGCGCTGCCGGCCTGGCGCATCTCAGTGGTGACCTACATCGAACTGGCGCAGGGCTGTCGTGACAAGGTCGAGCTGGCGCGGCTGAAGAAGGGGCTGGCCGCGCGCAATACCGAGATCGTGCCGATCACGCCGGCCATCAGCGCGCGGGCGGCCGAGTTGATCGACACCCTGGCGCTGTCTCACGGCATGCGGCTGGCCGATGCGCTCATCGGCGCCACCGCCATCGAGAACCAAGCCACCCTCATCACCGCCAACGTCAAGCACTTCTCGGCCGTCGATGGCCTGACCATCGAGACGTTCTTGCCTTGATCAGAGCTCGGACCGTACCGGGGGGCAAAAGGTAAGACCTCGTGCCCACCCGGCGCTTGACACCGTCAATGCAGCAGTGTCCTGAGGTAGTCAAGAAGTGACTTCCTAAAGACCCATAGCAGCCCGAGATTGCCAGCGGCCAAGCAACCGAAGAACATGCGAACAGCCGGCAAAGGACCATACGCAAAATAGTACGCAACCCCGAGCACAGCGCCGAAGGCCAGAAATCCCAATTCCAAGCGCACGAAATACCCAACAAGCGGGCGTGTCACTTCATCAGCTTTCCAATCCGAGACCGAGCCTGTGACCGACCACTGAGCGAAGGCCTCAAACGCAGCCCCAGCGAGTGCCCCCGCAATCCCGAAACGACCATCGGGATCCTTGAACCGATACGGGTTGTTGTAGGCGTAGTTGTATCGATTGAACAGGTCGCCAGACTTCGCATCGGTGGTCACCGGATCAACGGAGAGGAATCGTCCCGCATACGGCTCGTAGTACCGCTGCTGCATGTACACCAGCCCCGTATCCGCATCGTTGACGTGGCCGGTGAACCCGATGCCAGTGGGGTTGGTGCCTGCGGCGGTCAGGCCGTAGGGTTCGTAGCGCGTGCGTGACAGGACCTGGCGGCTGGCGTTGGTGGTGGCGACGGGGCTGCCCAGCGCGTCGGTGTGGCTGTAGCGCGTGCCGGTCTGGGTGTTGACCTCGGCAATCAGCTTGTCGCCCAGGTGGATGTGCGAAGTGACGCCACGCAGCGAGTCGACGCTCAGCAGCAGCTTGCCGGCCTGGCTGTAGGCCTGCAGCTTGGTGGCGCCGCTGGCATAGGCCACCCAGGTGCGGCGGCCGTGGCCGTCGTAGGCGTGGTCTCGCTCCTGGCATGGCCCAGGCTGCTGGCCATCGAGACCTGCCGGGTGCGCGCGAAGCCGTCGAGGCCCGTGGCGCCGGCGGCCGCTTCCCAGGTGAAGGTGGCGCCCTGCTGCGTGACGACGCGCCGGTCCTGCGGGCGGTTGCGGGTGGCGAGGTCGTCGCTGTTCTTCAGCAAGGTGGTGCCGAACTGTTCGGGGTAGGCCTGGCCCGCCGAGGTGCGGTAGCGGTAGACCGTGGTGCGCAGCGCCGTCGAGCCGTTCCAGCCTTCGTCCAGCTGCAGCAACTGCCCTTCGTTGACGCGCCAGCGGATGCCGAACCAATGTCGCGTGACGACGCCGCCCGGGTCGGTGACGGTGACGGCCTTGCGGTCGGGGCAGGTGGTGCACGTGGTCCAGCCCGAGCTGCCGCCGGCATAGTTGTAGGTCCAGGTCATGGCCGCCAGTCCGGGCCCGGTGATCACCTTGGACGACAGCGTTTGCGAGGCCATCTGCCGCGGCCACACCGCACCCGTGGTCAGCGTCTGGCTCAGGGGCACGTAGTTGCAGATGCGGTCGACGAACGTCCGGCCATGCAGCCGAAATGCCGTCGTGAACGTGCCCACCGCGCCACTGGGATGCGTGATGCTGCCCACCAGCGTGCTGCCGGCAAAGCTGCCGGGGTGCTCGCAACTGGCGCCTTCGCCCAGGTCGCCGAGGGTGGGGTACTCCATCGGCCCGAGGTCGAAGCTCCAGCGGCTGCCGTCGGGCTGCTGCACCGTGGTCAGCCGGCCCTGCGCCGAATAGCTGTAGGTGTAGGTCCGCGTGCCGTCGGAGGCCGTCACCGCCCGGCCGCCCGCGTTGCCGACGGTGATGACACGGCCGTCGCTGGACTCGATGCGCACCAGGTTGAGCGGCGCCGCACTGTCGTAGCTGTAGCGCACCCAGTTGCCGTGGCGGTCGACGACCTCGGTGGCCATCAGGTAGAAGTCGGCGCGGCTGAGCGATGCGCCTTGCTTCTTGGTGGACACCTGGGCCCGGCTGGCCATCCAGTCGAAGCGGTAGCGCACGCCGTCGGGCGATACGGCGAAGTAGCCCTCGCCGGCCGCGTTCTGCACGCTGGGCAGGCAGCCGATCTGCCACAGGTTGCGCGTCACGAGCGGATACGCGCGGCCATCGGCAGGTGCCGCGGTATTGGCGGTCGCGCGCTTGAGGATTTCCTGCGAGCCGTGACCGGGCACTTGCAGGTTCGTGCCCTGCCAGTAGTCCGACGCGATGAAGCCCACGGTCGTCGTGGCGGCCGTGGCGCCGCCGTCGCCGGGCTTGCCGGTCACGGGGGCGGCCCCGGCATCCCCCTGGCCCCCGTCGCGCAGGCCCGAGTCGGCCGTGACCGGGGTCACCGACGACAGGAACAGCGACGTCGCGCGCGCCACCACCGGCGGCAGCGACCAGCCGCTGCAACGATTGGTGCCCCCGCTCTGGGTGACCCAGCCCGGCGTCGTGGCAAAGCTGCCGCCGATGCGCGGTGTGTCGAGGTCCCAGTCGCCGAACTGCCCGCGGACCTGGTACGAGCGGCCCGCGGTGTGGCGGCGGACCAGCGCCACGCCGAGGGCGTTGTTGCCGGGCAGGCTGGTGTCGGTGTGCTCGAACTCGAGCGCGCCGTTGAACAGGTTGACCTGGTCGCCGAACAGGCCGGGGCCCAGCGTGGCGATCGCGTCGGGCGCCACCGGCAGCTGGCCTTCCAGGTAGGTCAGGTTGACCGGGTTGGCCCAGGCCGCCGGCCCGCCCAGCAGCAGTGCCGACGCCAGCAGCGCGCGGCAAAAGGAAGACGCCGCAAAGCTCGATCGTTCGCGCATGGATCCCCCGGTGTCACCCGCCGTTTCAGGCCAGGCTCGGCCGCAGCATCATGGCGCGGCGCCGACGCGTCAATCGCCCCTCGAGCCCCTCCGTGGGGGGGCTTGCGCCGGGAACGGAATGGGTGTTGTCGGTGCTGCGCGGCCTGCCCGAAGCCGGCCCACGGGCCGGCGTCGATAATCGCGGCTCGCCTACGGAGCCCTGCCCATGACCCGCGCCACCAAGATCGTCGCCACCCTCGGCCCCGCGTCGAGCGACCCCGAAGTGCTGGAGCGCCTGATCTGCGCCGGCGTCGATGTGGTGCGCCTGAACTTCAGCCACGGCACGGCGCAGGACCACATCGCGCGCGCCAAGCTGGTGCGCTCGGTGGCCGACAAGGTGGGCAAGACGGTGGCGCTGATGGCCGACCTGCAGGGCCCGAAGATCCGCGTCGGCACCTTCGCCGAAGGCCGCGTGATGCTGGTCGCCGGTGCCGCCTTCGTGCTCGACGCGCAGCGCAGCGAGCCCGGCGACGCGGCCGGCGTCGGCCTGGACTACAAGGAACTGCCGCGCGACGTGCGCCCCGGCGACACGCTGCTGCTCAACGACGGGCTGCTCAAGCTCACCGTGGAGGCGGTGCGCGGCGAGCAGGTGCACACGCGCGTGGTGCTGGGCGGCGAGCTGTCCAACAACAAGGGCATCAACAAGGCCGGCGGCGGCCTCACGGCGCCGGCGCTGACGGCCAAGGACATGGAGGACATCCGCACCGCGGTGGCTTTCCAGTGCGAGTTCCTGGCGGTGAGTTTTCCGAAGAATGCCACCGACATGGAGATGGCGCGCCAGCTGGCCTACGTCGCCGGCGAAGCGACGCGCCACAAGCCGGCGATGATCGCCAAGATCGAGCGCAGCGAGGCCATCCCGCACCTGGCCGAGATCCTGAAGGCCAGCGACGGCATCATGGTGGCGCGTGGCGACCTGGCGGTGGAGGTCGGCAACGCCGCCGTGCCGGCGCTGCAGAAGAAGATGATCCGCATGGCGCGCGAGATGGACAAGGTGGTCATCACCGCCACGCAGATGATGGAAAGCATGATCCTGGCGCCGATGCCGACGCGCGCCGAGGTCAGCGACGTCGCCAACGCCGTGCTCGACGGCACCGACGCGGTGATGCTGAGCGCCGAAACCGCCACCGGCCGCTACCCGGTGGAGACGGTGGAGCAGATGCACCTGATCGCGCTCGAAGCCGAACGCGCCGAGGACGTCTCCATCGAGACCGACTTCAGCAACAAGCGCTTCGGCCGCATCGACCAGAGCATCGCGATGGGGGCGCTGTTCACGGCCCACCACCTGGGCTGCAAGGCCATCGTGGCACTGACCGAATCGGGCTCGACGCCGCTGTGGATGAGCCGGCACAACATCAAGGTGCCGATCTACGGCCTGACCTCGCAGGTGCAGAGCCAGCGCCGCATGGCGCTGTACCGCAACGTGCGGCCGCTGCTGATACCGGCGCTGGCCGACCGCGACGAGGCCCTGCAGCGCGCCGAGGCGCTGCTGGTGGAGCGCGGCGTGCTCAAGCCGGGCGACACCTACGCCATCACCTGCGGCGAACCGATGGGCTACCCGGGCGGCACCAACATGCTCAAGGTGTGCCAGGTGGCCTGAGGACGACGCCGGGTGCCTGCGCACCCGGCGTCGCTGCAGGCCAGGCGCGAGCTCTGCGAGCGCGCGGCCTGCAGGGTCGGCTGATTTACCCTACCCAGGAACCTGTGCCGATGAGAACTGAATGGCCCCCTCTCCCGCCTGGGCGGGAGAGGGCTGGGGTGAGGGTGGGAGGGGTACGCATGACCCTCACCCCAACCCTCTCCCACAAGTGGGAGAGGGGGCAATACCCGCGGTTCCTGGTCACAAGCCAGCGCCGCCAAGCGGCGCACGGGTCTCTCCCGCTCGCGGGAGAGGGCCGGGGTGAGGGTGCAACGAGCACCGCCGCCCCGCCGCCACCCTCACCCCAACCCTCTCCCACTGCCGTGGGAGAGGGAGCCGGACACTAGAATCGATCGGTCACCGCGCGCGGCCGTGCCGCGTCTGCGAACCGCCCTCTTCAACTGCCTGCCAGGAACTCGCCATGCCACTCGTTTCGATGCGCCAACTGCTCGACCACGCCGCCGAGAACGGCTACGGTATCCCGGCCTTCAACGTCAACAACCTCGAACAGGTGCAGGCGGTGATGACGGCGGCGGCCGAGGTCGGCGCGCCGGTGATCCTGCAAGCCAGTGCCGGCGCGCGCAAATATGCCGGCGAACCCTTCATCAAGCACCTGATCCTGGCCGCCATCGAATCCTGGCCGCAGGTGCCGCTGGTGATGCACCAGGACCACGGCCAGAGCCCCGACGTCTGCCAGGGCGCCATCGACCTGGGCTTCAGCTCGGTGATGATGGACGGCAGCCTGCAGGCCGACGGCAAGACCATCGCCAGCTACGACTACAACGTCGACGTCACGCGCAAGGTCGTCGACATGGCGCATGCCGTGGGCGTGACGGTGGAAGGCGAGCTCGGCTGCCTGGGCTCGCTGGAAACCATGCGCGGCGACAAGGAAGACGGCCACGGCACCGAGGCCACGATGACGCGCGAACAACTGCTCACCGACCCCGAGCAGGCCGCCGACTTCGTCAAGCGCACGCAGCTCGACGCGCTGGCGATCGCCATCGGCACCAGCCACGGCGCCTACAAGTTCAGCCGCAAGCCCACCGGCGACATCCTGGCCATCGACCGCATCAAGGAAATCAACCGCCGCATCCCCAACACGCACCTGGTGATGCACGGCAGCTCCAGCGTGCCGCAGGACCAGCTGGCCATCATCAACCAGTACGGCGGCAAGATGCGCGAAACCTACGGCGTGCCGGTGTCGGAGATCCAGGAAGCCATCAAGTACGGCGTGCGCAAGATCAACATCGACACCGACATCCGGCTGGCGATGACCGCCGCAGTGCGCAAGTTCCTGGCCGAGAACCCGGAAAAGTTCGACGCCCGCGACTGGCTCAAGCCGGCGCGCGAGGCGGCCTACAAGATCTGCAAGCAGCGCTACCTGGAGTTCGGTTGCGAAGGCCAGGCGGCGAAGATCAAGCCGGTGACGCTGCCCGAGGTCGCCAGGCGCTACGCCAGCGGCGAGTTGGCGCAGACGGTGCAGTAAGGCGTCTTCTCCCTCTCCCACTCGTGGGAGAGACCTATGCGCCACTTGGCGGCGCCGGCTTGTGACCAGGAACCGCGGGTATTGCCCCCTCTCCCACTTGTGGGAGAGGGTTGGGGTGAGGGTCATGCGTGCCCCTCCCACCCTCACCCCAGCCCTCTCCCGCCCAGGCG
>JAUXVE010000029.1 GCA_030680415.1 Rubrivivax sp. | reverse complement strand
GCTTGCGCAGGCGGTTGAGGATGTCTTGCATGGTGCCGGCCCTCAGTGCGCTGTCGCCACGTCGGTCGGTCCCTGCACAGTTGTCTGGAAGACCTGCACCGCGCGGTCGGCGTCTCCAATCTGCAGCGCGATGCGGCGCAGTCCGCCGGGCAGGAAGTCAACGATCAGCCGGCGCTGCACGCGAGTCGGCTCGAAGGACGACATCAAGGCCTCGAACTGCCCGGGATTGGCACGATGCGCGTGCGCGGTGCCGTCGTCAACAATAGCTTGAACGGCCTCGAAAAATGCGCTCAGACTCGAATCGATGGTCATGATCGTTTCCTTTGTGGTTGGTGTTTGGTCGGGGTCAGGGCCGCGCGGCGCGCCAGCCAGGCCTAAATCGCGGCGTGGTGCGAACGTCCCACTTCTCGGGCGGCGGGGGTTTGTCGGTGTCGGGTGAGTCTCGGCAGACGTGCCGTCGGCCGGGCAGCGCGGGCAGCGGCGGCAGCGGCTCGCCCTGCAGCGCGGCCAGGGTCCAGGCCCAGCGGTCAATGGGGGTCATGGCGTCTCCCTTGTTGCCCAGGCCTGGCAGTGCTGCATCCGCGTCGCCAGGTCGCGGCCTACTTCGGCCGACTGCAGGCCGGCGGCGCGGTGGGCGCCGCACCGCTGCGGCGCGTAGTGCGCGCACTCGACGCAAACCCGCCGGTCGTCGCAATCGCGGTCGCGCAGGGTCAGGCGTTCGGCCAGGTCGTCGGCGTCGCCGTCAGTGAAGCCCAGCGCCAACAGTCGGGCGTGGCGACTGACGAACGTCGAGATCTCGGCATCGTCCCAACATGGCGAATGGCAGCGGTCGCCCTGCGCCGGAGTCAGCCGATACAGCCGCACAGGCCGCACCCCGGTTTCGACAATGTGCGGTGTTACAGGCGTTACGGGCGTGCAAGCAAGCAATGGCGCGGGTTTCGGCGTAACGCCGTCCGCATCGGCTGGCGTTACGGTGTTACAACGCGCCTCGGCGGCCAGGCTGTCGAAGAGGTGCTGCAGAACGCCGTAACTCATATGGACCCCACGAATGCGGCGGGCCTGACCTCGTACAGCCGGACCACGCGCCCACCGATGCGCACCGGTCTTGATCGGTTGCCGTCGGCGCCGGATTTCTCGATAGCGCCCAGTTCCTGCAGCACGTCCAGCCCGCGGCCGAAGTCGAAGCCGCGCAGCGCCTCGCGCATGCCATCGGTGGTGAACAGATACACGCGGTCGCCGCCGTCGCCGCGCCACCAGCCGGCGCGGTCACGCACGACAACATCGCCGCCGTCCGCATCGCTAAACCGGGCGTCGCCGTGCCTCTCGACGAACGCCTGCAGCTTCTCTGAGACCTGCTGCCGCTCAAGCCCGCCCGATGCGATGCCGCGCAGCCGTTGCCATGCCCGGAAGCCAACCGCCGCCGCCTTGATGGCTTCGCCCGCCGGCCAGGGTGTAACGCCGTAAGCCGTTGCAAGCTCGCCGGCCTGCGCCAGCAGTGCGAACCGTGCCGCAGCGCGCTTGACCTGGCCGTCATCGCCGGTCGGCGTGAACTCAGGCAAGGCCTTGATGGCTTCCAGCGCAGCCGAAAAGTCGGTCTCGGTGTCGCGCGTCAGCCGCTGCAGGAAAGCCCGGCCGGCGTGGCCGTAGTACTGACGCGCGCCGGCCTTCAGCCGGTCAGAGAGTGCGGCGCCCGATGCCGACCCGTGCAGATCATCCCAGGCGCCGTATTTGCGCTGTGCGGGCACGTCCAGCAGCCGCACCGACTGGCCCGCCTTCACGCGGTGCCCGCCTTCGGCCATCGTCGTGCCTATCGTCCGCTCGCCGCTGGAAATCACAGAGCACCGCCAGCGCAGCACCGGGCGCGCGTTGCCGGTGCGGCTCGCACGCTGCTTGCCCGTGCCGTTGCCAAGCTGGTAGACGATGGCGCCGACCTCGCGCGGGTCGCATTGCGAGATTTCATCCAGGGCCAGTAGCCCGTCATTCATCAGCGCCGCCACGCCCTCCAGCCCGTTGGCTGTCGCGCGCCACGTCCGGGCGAACGTAGGCCCGCCCCAGACGCTGCAGGCAACCTCTACGGCCGTGGTCTTGCCGGTGCTCGAATCGCCCACCAAGTGAATGCCGCCGGACTCAGCGCCGCACCGCTGCAACAGCGGCCCAGCAAACGCCGAACACAGGGACAGGGCCAGCAGCGGATTGCCCACGGCCAGCGCCGCGACCTCGCCCTGCCAGGCTTCGAGCGTGCCGGCGCGGCCGTATTCGTCGGCGGCGCGCTCGCTCGATTGGAAGGCAACGCCCGCCGCTTTCGGGCCGATCACTTCGTCAGGGAGTACGAACGCGCCGAAGTTCGCCCATCCGACTTGCAGCGCGCACAAGATGCGCTTCTTCGGCGGCTTGTGCTGTAGGTACATCGCAAGTGCATTGCGCTGCGACGGGTCGATTTCCACGCCCATCGCCAGCAGTTCGCCGCGCAGGTCTGCGCCGTCGCCGCGCAGTAACTCCATCGGCATGGCGAAGGTACGCCACTTGCCCAGCGTCGTGCGGAATCGGAGATACCGGCCGAAGTTGCCGCCGTGCGCATCAGTCGTCACTGCGTCTACGTGGACCGGACTGCAGACCCAGGCTTGCGTCAGTGCCGGCGGCGCATCGCCCTTGCCGTGTCGAATGCCAAAGCTCCAGACGCCCGGCCGCAATTTGCTCTCGCCGGCCTCGGCCCAGTCATCCAGCACCCGATAGCACGGCCGGTCGGATTCGCCCGGAATCGGGCTCTCTGTAACACCGTTACCTGCCGGTGTTACGCTAGGTGTTTCGCGCAAACCCGCGTCGTTATTGGCTTGCACAGCCGTAACGCCTGTAACACCGTCATCTAGCGTTGCCGTAGTCATGCCACCTCCAGAATTTCGGTGAAGGCGGCGCGCACCGCTTGCAGGCCGCACGCGGCGGCCAGGTCGTTGAAGTCGGTTGCCTCGGCCGCGCGCGGCACCGGGAACAGCGGAAGCACCGCGATGCCGCCGACCGACAATGCGGCCTGCTCGGCTGCAGTCCGGCCAGGGTTGCCGGCAGTGCGGTGGTCGTCGTCACCAGCGATCAAGATCGACGCACAGGGAAACTTCGCACGCAGGGCGCGGGCTACCGGCTCAAGGTTTCCAGCATTGAAGGCAACGGCTACGGCCTGGCCGGTGGCTTCGTGAATCGTCGCGCCGGTGGCGAAGCCCTCGCACACGATCAGCGCGCCGTTTGGCCGGCCGATGGCGAAGTAGCAGCCACGAACCCGGCCGCCGTGCATAAATCGCTTCGTGCCGTCTGGCGTGATGGTCTGCAGGGAATGCAGTTTGCCGTCGCTGGTGCGCATCGGCACCAGCAGCGCAGCGCCCTCGACTCGAATGCCGTAGGCCCGGACTGCCTTGCGTTGCAGATAGGGATGATCGCCAGCCGGTGGCGCCGCGTCCAATCGCGCCAGTGCAGCCGTGGCGGCGTCAGCCTGTCGCCGGGCTTGCTCTGCCTCGCGCTGGCGCCGCATCTCGGCAACTCGCTTCGCAAACTGTCTGCGCTCGGCCGGCGTCAACTCGGATTCGCGCTTCGCGCACCAGTTTTCAACGTAGCCCGTGCGCCAGCAGCCGAAGGCACCGGCAGGTACGCCGTCAAGGTGGAGCACGTACCAGCCGGCGTCATCGCCGCGCCGGCCGGTCGGGGCGAAGCGGTGCAGCGTGCCGTCGGCGCGAATGTCGGCCGGTGGGGTGAAGCTCGCCGCTTCAATGGCTAGGGTGAATGCGTCGGCGGGGTTCATCGCGTGCACCCCACTTGTCGCGCGAAATTCGCCACGGCCTGTAGGTCAACGCAGTGCCGCGAAGCGTTCCAGCGCGTCACCAAGTACGAACCATCAGCCAGGTCTAGCAGCACGAACCCGCCGGCCAGCGCAAGCTGTGCCGCGAGTGTGGCCCGCACCTTCTCGGTCAGGTCGCCCGGCTCGACGTTGCGCGCGTCGGGGGCTTGGGCAACAATCGGGGCGTCCTGTAGTGTTTGCTCTTGGGGGGTGCCGTGCCAGCGGTGCCCCTCGTCATTTGGGGCGGTCATTACGCGGTTACCTTGCCGGCGCGCGAACCGAGCCACGCCTCATAGCGGGTGCGCGAGATCAGCAACTTCTTCCCGACAGCCACGCAGGCCGTGGCTAGGCCGTTCTCGTCACGGTGGCGCAGTTGCCAGCGCAGCGTCGGCACGCTCAGCAGCCGCGGGTAACTTGCGGCCAGGCCCTCTACGGTGTCGAGATCGTCGAGAGCAATAGCGCCGACGGGCGCGGATTCGGGGGCGGTCTTGATAGCCATTTGCAGCACCTCGGTTGAGCGGTGCTGCGGGCCTTGAAACCCTACTTGCGCAGCACCGTGGTTCAGTGGTGCTACACAGCCTAGCCCGTATCTAGGGGGCCTCCATGGGTCGCCACCCCCTCAAGAGTTGCGCTTCGCCCGATCGGCGCCTATGGCGAGAGGCCACCTAGCGCGGAGAAAACCCCTATGACGATGGTGCTGATGATGACGTTCACCGGTTGCTGGCGAAGTTCTACGGCTCCACCCCGTCCTTCGTAGAACTCGGCAGCGGCACGGCCTGCTACTTCCCCGCCAGCAGCCGCTCGGCCAGCTCGACGCTATCGGCGGCGGCGAGGTGCTCATAGCGTTTCAGCATCGCCAGCGTTTGGTGCCCGCTGACGGCGGCGGCCTGCGCGAGGTTCGCGCCGCCCTTGAGCATGCGCGTAACGGCGGTGTGCCGGGTCGAATGCAGGTAGACCCGATCAAGCGGGTCTTCGCGGTCGTTGAGCAGCCCTGCGGTCTTGCGGCAGGCCGTCCAGACGGTCTTGACGTTCTTCGGCCGCTCCGGGTGCTTGGGGTCGAAGAATACGAAGTCTGACGCCAGCGGCCGCACCTTCTTCGCCTCCAGCAACGCCACCTTGACATCGGCCACCAGCGGCAGCGCGCGAGCACGGCCGTTCTTCGTCACGTGCAGCACCGCTATCGAGTCCTCGATTGAAACGTCGGACCAGCGCAGGTTGAGCACCTCGCCGCGGCGCCCGGCGGTGGTGAGGCACATACGCACGAACAGGTGCAGCATCGGCCATTCGCTGGCCTTGGCGGCCTTCAGGAGCGCGTCCTGCTCGTCGGCAGTGAGGATGCGCCGCCGGCCGGTGTTCTCGGTCAGCTTCTGGACCTTGCCGCCCTTCATCGGATGCGTCTCGATGAGCTCGCGGTCGAGCGCGAAGTTGAAGACCGACGACAGCGTGGAGAGGTAGCGGTTGATGCTGCCCGCGGTCAACTTCCTGTCGGTCAGCTTCGGCCCGGACGGCGTGCTGCACATGGCTGGCCGCGCCTGCAACGCCGACTTCGCCGCGTTGATGTCGCCGCGGGATATGTCGACCACCTTCATGGCACCGAGCTGCTCGCGCCAGAACTCCAGAGGCGCCGGCTGCCAGTAGCGCGTGCCCTTCGTCGGCGGTGCCTCCACGAACTCGTCGATCAGCTTGTTGAGGGTCTTCCCGCTGGTGACTCTCTGCAGGTTCGCGCTGCCATCGTTCTCGCGCAGCCACTCCTTCGCCTCGCGCGCGGTGGCGCATACCTTCGACTTCGATGCGTAGCCCTGGCGCCGGACGTAGGCCCGAAAGACCTTCACCGGCTTGCCGGTGGCGGCGTCGGTGCGCGTGCTTTTGGTGATGGAACCCATGATCTGCCCTCCTTGCCGAGGGGCTGCTACGCAGAATTACGCACCAGCCACCGCAACACTAGGCAATTCTACGCAATCCAAAGAGTTTAAGTCGCCGGCGTGCTGCCGATCGGCGACGGCACCTGCGCCGGGTCCACCAGCCCGGCCAGTTCCAGCTGCATCAGCACCATGCCAGTGAGCGCCGGCACCGAAGGCCGCGTCGCCTCGACGACGAAGTGCGCCGTGCGGCGGTACAGCGGGTCGCGCTCGCGGAAAAGGTCGCGCAGCCGGCGCAGCGGGTCGGCCACCTGCAGCAGCGGCCGGTGGCTGTCGTTGCGCAGCCGCCGGTGCAGGTCTTCGGGGGTGGCGCGCAGGTAGAAAACCTGCGTCTGCGAATGCAGCGCGTCGCGGTTGGACGGCCGCAGCACGGCGCCGCCGCCAGTGGCCAGCACGATGCCGCGCTGGACGGCGAGTGCGTCGATCACATCCGACTCGACTTCGCGGAACGCCGCTTCGCCTTGGGCGGCGAAGAAGTCGCGGATCGGCATGCCGATACGGTGTTCGATCTCGGCGTCACTGTCGACGAAGCGCAGCCCGATCTGGCGCGCCAGGTGGCGCCCGACCGTGGATTTGCCACAGCCGGGCATGCCGACCAGAGCTATCGATTGCGTCGCATTCAAGCCGAAAATTATGCGCTGAGTTGCCACTTCGGCCGCCGCCGTCCCCGCCTCGGGTGCACTTCGTTACAGGCCGAGCCCGCTGCCGGCACTCAAATGCGGCAGCGTGAGGCCGATAGCGTACGCATAGGGCCAATGGGGGAGCAGGCAGATGCAATTCAGGAACCGGGCGCGCGCCAATTCAATTCGGGGGTTCACGCTCATCGAATTGATGATGGCGGTGGCCATCGTCGGCATTCTCACCGCGGTGGCCTACCCGAGCTACCGCGATTTCGTGGTGCGCGGCCATCTCGTCGACGCCACCACCGCCCTGTCGACCTTCCGTGCCGACATGGAGCGCCACTTCCAGGACAACCGCAGCTTTGCCACGGTGGGCGCCTTCACGACGCCGTGCGCGGTGGCCGAGGCCCAACGCACGGTGGGCAACTTCGTGATTTCCTGCGCGGCCGTGGCGGCCACCAGCTACACGCTGCAGGCCGTGGGCAAGGGCCCGGTGGCCGGCTTCACGTACACCCTGACGCACCAGGACGTGCGTGCCACCACCGCCGCGCCCAGCGGCTGGAACACCTGTGCCACGGGCTGGATGCTCAAGAAAGGACAGGCGTGCGCATGACCTCTCTTCGCCGACGCGGCTTCACCCTCGTGGAGTTGATGATCGCCATCGCCTTGCTGGCCTTGCTGATGGCGCTGGCTGCGCCTTCGTTCAGCACCTGGATCCGCAACGCCCAGGTGCGCACGATGAGCCAGAACCTGGCCACCGGTATGCGGGTGGCGCAATCGGAGGCGGTGCGACGCAACCGCCAGGTGGTGTTCTTCCTGACCAACGCCCAACCGGGGCTGGCTGCCACCGCGGCCGCCAACGGTGTCAACTGGGTGATCCGCTGGATCCCCATGCCGGGCGACACGGTGACCGCCGCCGCACCGGCCAACGAGCCCTTTGTTCAGGGCGGCGCGATCAGCGACGTCGGCGGCGGCGTCGGCATCACCGGCCCGGCCGCCGTCTGCTTCAACGCCCAGGGGCGGCGCGTGGCGGCCACGGCGGCGGCCACGGGTGTGACCGGTGCGGTATGCACCGTGGATGCCGACGTGCCGCTGGCGTCCTACGCGCTGGAGCGCACCGGCGCCAGCCGTGCCCTGCGGGTGACCGTGTCCCTCGGTGGCCAGGTGCGCATGTGCGACCCGGCACGCACCTTGTCGGCCGACGCGCCGGATGGCTGCCCGGCATGATGACGAACCATCGGTCCCCACCCGTCGAGCCGGGCTTGGCATGCAGCGCGCGCCGTCGCCGTCGGCAGCGTGGCGTGTCCTTGATCGAGGTCATGGTGGCCCTGCTGTTGTTTTCGGCCGGCCTGCTGGGCCTGGTTTCGCTGCAGGCCCGTGCCACCCAGCATTCCATCGGTGCCGAAGACGCCAACCGGGCCGCGCTGCTGGCCAACGACATCGCGGCCACCATGTGGACGCAGGGCAACGTCGTCGTCGATGCGGCTGTGCTGGCGGCCTGGGCCGCGCGTGTGGCCGACACCGCGGGCGGTGGTCTGCCCAACGGCTCGGGCACGGTGGCGGTGGCGGGCGGCGTGGCGACAGTGACTCTCACCTGGCGCCCGGTGGGTGCTCTGGACGCCGTCTCGCACCGTTACCAGACGCAGGTGGTGATGCCGTGAAACCCGTTCTGCAGTTGACGCTGCCGCGCCGGCGGCAGCGCCCGCGGACACGGGGCTTCTCGATCGTGGAACTCATGGTCGCCGTTGCCCTGAGCCTGATCCTGACCCTGGCCGTGACCTCCGTGCTGATGCGCAACGAAGGCAGCAGCCGCAACACGCTGGCCGTCAACGACATCAACCAGTCGGGGGCCTATGGTGCCTACCTGCTGGACAACGCGGTGCGCAGCGCCGGGTCGGGTTTCGCCAGCCGCGCGAACGAAACCTACGGCTGCCGCATCAATGCCACGCGCGGCGGCACGGCCGTGCTGCCGCGAAGCAGCGACTGGCCGGCGCCCTTCGCCGGCTACACGCGTAACGTGCGCGTGGCGCCGGTCATCATAGGCAAGAGCCAGTCGGCCGCCGGCTCCGACGTCATCGCGGTCATGCGCGGCAACGCCGGTATCGGCGAAACCCCGCTGGAGGTCATCGGGCTCGGCCCGCCGCTGGGGCTGCGCAACGTCATCGGTCTGGAAAACAACACGCTGCTGCTGCTGGCCGATGGCCCGACGGACTGCCTGTTGCTCCAGACGACCGGCCTGACACCGCCGGCAGCGGGCCAGCCGTGGCTCAACGCGGGCGTCGACACCGTGGACATCGCGGGCGGCGCCGGCAACTTCCACACCACCACGGGCACCCATCGCAACCTGGCCGGCTTCGGCACGGGCGCGCCCATCAACCCGACCGTGGCCATCAATCTGGGCAACGCCGGCGCAGCCGGCGGTACACCGACGAGCGCGCCGCAGTTCACCCTGTACGGCGTGGGCGCCAACCGCACGCTGTTCGCGCTGGACATGCTCGGCATCGCCGACGACGGTGTGCCGCAGCCCATTGTCGAGGGGGTGGTCGAGATGCGCGCGCTGTACGGTGTGGACAACGACGCCGACGGCGTCCTGGACGCCTGGGTCGACCCCGGTGTCGCACCCTTCGACACGGCTTCGCTGCTGGATGGCAGTGCCGCCGCGCAGGCCAACCTGGGCCGGATCGTGGCCCTACGCATCGGGCTCGTGCTGCGCACCGCGCGCGCCGAACGCGAGGTGGTGGCGCCCGCCAGCCTGGTCCTCTTTGCGGACCTGCCCGCAGCGCTGCGGCAGACCCGCACGCTCAGCACGGCCGAGCGCAACTTCCGCCACCGCACTGCCGAGGTCACCGTGCCCTTGCGCAACGTGCTGCTGGCCGCCGCGCTATGAAGAACGTTCATTGCACCGCTGCGCCGCCCCGTGCCTGCCGTGGTGCCGCCGCCCGGCAGCGCGGCGTGGTCATGATCGTCACGCTGCTGGCGCTGGTGATCATGCTCATCGGCGCGGTGGCCTTGATGCGCTCGTTCAACTCTTCGCTCTTCATGGCCGGCAACCTGGCCTTCAAGCGCGACCTCGTCAACCAGGCCGAGCGTGCTTCGGCGGTGGTGCTGCCGCAGCTGACCACCGGTGCGCTGAACACACTGGCAGCGCGTGCGGCCAGCTCGACCGCGCTCAACTACAGCGCTTCCGTCCTGGGCGCCAACGACCAGGGCATCCCGAACGCGCTGCTCAGCGCCACCGGCTTTGCCGCCGTGGGCGTGGCGAGCAACGACATCGTCGTCGCCGACCAGGGGGTGACGGTGCGCTACGTGATCGACCGCCTGTGCAACGGCGCTGGCAGTGAAGTCACGCTGGGCGCCGCTGCTTGCACCGTGGGACCGACCCCCGACGCGCGTGGCGGCAGTGCGTCCGAGATGAACCGTGCCACCCTGCCGCCGCAGGTGCTGTATCGCCTGAGCGTACGGGTCGACGGCCCGCGCAACACGCAGGCGTTTTTCCAGACCACCTTCGCCTTGTGAGGCCACACATGAAGCCCGTCCGACATCCGGCAAGCCTGCTCGGCCGACTGGCCCGCCGCGGTCGCTTCGGGCTCATGCTGGCCAGCTACCTTGTGGCCATGGTCGGCAGTCAGGCCGCCACCCCGCTGGCCGATCAGCCGCTGTTCACCAACATCGCCGTGCCGGGCAACCTGGTGCTGGCGCTGAGCGTGGAGTTTCCGACCGCGGTGAGCGTGGCTCACCAGGGCAGGTTCGTCTCCGGCAACTCGTACCTCGGTTACTTCGACCCCGAGAAGTGCTACAGGTATTACGTCGGCGCCGAGACCGGTACCGACCTCAGCCACTTCTACCCGGTCAGCACGGCCGTTGGCCGCAAGTGCACCGCGTCGGGCTACACCGACAGCTGGAGCGGCAATTTCCTGAACTGGATGACGATGCAGGCCATCGACCCGTTCCGCTGGGCCTTGACCGGCGGCTATCGGGTCGTCGACACGTCCACCACGACGATCCTCGAACGCGCCTGGGCCACCGCCAATTCATCCAATGGCAGCGACGCCAACTTCCCGCTGCTCCCGACCTCCGACTCCAACCCGCTCAAGGAACGGCCCTCGCCGTCCAGCACCGACATTGCCGACCACACGCCCCTGAGTTTCTCGTCGCTCAAGGTCAGCGTGCGCACGCGCGGCAACAAGGTGCTGTTCACCAGCACGGCGACGCTGACCACGTCGACCACCACCACGCCCACCCACTACAGCCAGTCTCTCACCCCCGCCGCCGGCACCATCTATTCCTTCTACGCTCGCGTGAAAGTGTGTGAAACGGGGACCGGCTTCAGCCGCGAAGCCAACTGCAAGCCCTACGCTTCGGCCTACAAGCCCGAGGGCCTGCTGCAGCAGTACGCCGAGAAGATCCGCTTCAGCGCGTTTGGCTACCTCAACGACCCGACCGACAACATCCGCGACGGCGGCGTGCTGCGCGCGCGGCAGAAGTTCGTCGGGCCGAACTACATCAACCCGGGCTCGGCGGCCACCAGCAACGCCGCCCGCGAATGGGATCCGACCACGGGGGTGATGACACTCAACCCGGACGCCACCGACGCCACCAACACCGCGTCGGTCTTCGGCGTGCCGGTGGCCAACAGCGGCGTCATGAACTACCTGAACAAGTTCGGGCAGGAGCAGAAGTCGTACAAGCGGCGCGACCCGGTCAGCGAGCTGTACTACGGCGCACTGCGTTACCTGAAGAATCAGGGGCATGTGCCGGCCTGGAGCGACATCGCCAGCGACAGCAACAAGACGCGCCTGATCGACGGCTTCCCGGTGATCCAGAACTGGGACGACCCGATCCAGTACTCCTGCCAGCGCAATTTCGTGCTCGGCATCGGCGACACCAACACCAACTGGGACCGCAACGTGCCGGGCAGCACGACCGGTTCCAGCGAGCCCACCGACCCCCCGGAGGTGACGGCCGACACCACCGTGAACGCCGTCACCGCCACCGACAAGGTCGGCTCGCTGCAGGGCATGGGCGCCTCGCTCGGCACCACCGCCATCAGCAACGGCAGCTACCTCATCGCCGGCCTGGCCTATGACGCCAACACCAAGGACATCCGCCCGGACAACGCGGCGAGCCCGAACACCATAGGCAAGCAGACCGTGCAGACCTACTGGCTGGACGTGCTGGAGTTCGGCGCCTACGTCAACAACAACCAGTACTACCTGGCCGCCAAGTACGGTGGCTTCAAGGTGCCCGAGGGTTTCAGCCCGTACACGCACTCGACGGCGCTCGACGAAACCTGGTGGCGGACCAACAGCGACACCGTGGGCTCGCAGCCGCGACCCGACAACTACTACACCGTCGCACGACCCGACCAGATGGTCGAAGGCCTGACCAGAGCCTTTGCCAGCATTGCCTCGGCACTGCGTGCCTACACGACATCGTTCTCGACCTCGTTGCCGCAGGTGTCGGTGGCCGGCAATGCCAGCTACGCGGCGCAGTTCGATGCCGAGAACTGGACCGGCGAGGTGGCCGCCGAAGTGCTGGCCTTCGATGCCACCACCGGCGAACCGTCACGGACCGCGGCCTGGAGCTTCGGCGCCAAGCTCGCCACGCAACTGGCGGGCGCGGGCTGGAGTGACAACCGCCGCGTCGTCACCTGGAACCCCGCCACCGGCGCCGGCGTGCCCTTGCGCGCGGCCAGCGTGTCCAGCGCACAACTGGCGAGCCTGGACACCAGTTACCGCAGCGGCAACGACAGCGCCGACTACCTGAACTACTTGCGCGGTCAACGCCTCCACGAGCAGGCCTCCACCGACGCTGCCAGCAGCAAGGCCTACCGCACCCGGAGCGGCCTGTTCGGTGACGTGGTGGGCTCCAAGGCGCGGCCGGTCGGGCCGCCCAGCCTGCCGCTGTCCAGCGCCTCGAACCCGGGTTACGGCGCCTTCAAGGCGGCCTGGGCGCTGCGCCCGACGGTCGTCTACGTGGGGGCGAACGACGGCATGCTGCACGCCATCAACGGCGCGGTCTCGGGCACCGGTGCCGGCAGCGAGATGTTCGCCTACGTGCCCAGCGGCTTGTTCGCCGGCCCCACGGCCACGCCCAGCAGCAACGGGCTGGCGGCGCTGGGCAACCCCGCTTTCGTGCACCACTACTACGTCAACGCCACGCCAGGGGTGTTCGACATCGACTTCAACCGCACCGCCGGCGCCAGCGGCGCAGCGGACTGGCGCTCGGTGCTGATCGGCGGCCTGGGCAAGGGCGGCCGCAGCTACTACGCACTGGACGTGACGAACCCCGCCGGCATGAGCACCGAGACCCTGGCGGCGGCCAAGGTGCTGTGGGAGTTCACCGACGCCGACATGGGCTACACCTATGGCGAACCCATGGTGGCCAAGACGCTCAAGTACGGCTGGGTGGTGATCCTGTCGTCCGGCTACAACAACGCCGATGGCCGAGGCTACTTCTTCATCGTCAACCCACGTACCGGCGCGCTGCTCGAGAAGATCGGCACCGGTGTCGGCAGCGCCGGCAGCCCGGCCGGACTGGCGCATGTCAATGCCTACGTCATGGACCGCAGCGACGGCGTCGCCGACGCGGCGTATGCAGGCGACTTGCTGGGCAACGTCTGGCGGCTGGACCTGACCCCGCCAAGCGCAGCCTACGCAGCGCCGACCCGGATCGCCACGCTGACCAATGCCAGCAGTCAAGTGCAGCCGGTGACGACGCGTGCGGTGATCGAAGTCGACGCCAGGACCGGCCGCCGCTTCGTGATGCTGGGCAGCGGCGTGATGCTCGACAACGCCGACATCGGCTCCGTCGTCCAGAACACCTTCTACGCCATCGTCGACGGCAAGGCCAGTCGCTTCAGCGCCAGCGCCGACCTGCCCGCGGGCATCAGCTTCCCCATCACGCGCAGCAAGCTCGCCAACAACTCCAATCTGCTGGACGACATCTCCTATGACCTGGCGACGCAGATCGGCTGGTACATCGAACTCGGCACCGGCGGCAGCGGCAGCGTGGGCTGGCGCGTCGTCAACGACCCCTCGAGTGCGTTCGGCATCGTCACCTTTGCCTCCACGCTGCCCAATGGCGACGCCTGCAATCCCTCGGGCATCAGCCGCATCTACGCGGTGAACTTCGGCACCGGCAAGTCCGTGCTCGGCACCGGGCCTGCGGACCTCGTCAGCTACTTCACCGACATCACCGGCGTCGTCACCGACCTGCGCTTCTTCAGCGTCAACGGTGTGCCACGCCTGATTGCCGGCAGCGACAAGGGCGAGCTGAGGTCCGTGCCCGGCATCTTCACCCAGCCGGGACCTCTGCGGCGGCTGAACTGGCGCGAACTGCCGGTGGCGAACTGAGAGGTTGAGAGGCAATCCCATGCGCGGGTGCATGGGATGGCATCTCAACCTCTGAGGGCGGGCCGACAGCAGTTGGCGCTGCAGGTGCCGCAGGCCGATGAGGTTCTCCGGCACCCGGCGCGTCCGCCGGCCCTCGCAGGCGGTTGAATCGGACGCGCTTCGTCCGACGTGCCGCCGAGCCGGGTTCAGAAGCCCAGACTGGCCAGCAAGTCGTCGACTTCGCCCTGGTTGGTCACCACGTCCGGGCGCCCTTCGGCGTCGACGACGGGCCCGTGCAGGACGGCGGCGTGGGGCGTGGACGCCAGTTCGGCCGGCGCCGCCTGCAGCAGCAGTTTGACCAGGCTGTCTTCGAGGTCGATGGCCAGCGCCACGACCGCGGTCACGACCTGGCCGGTCAGGTCATGGAAGTCCTGCGCCAGCATGATGTCGGTCAGGATGGCGTCGGTGCGG
>JAUXVE010000028.1 GCA_030680415.1 Rubrivivax sp. | reverse complement strand
CAAAACGGGTCGTCACTACTGGGTCGAAACCGAGATGCAGCCCTTGCACGATGAACAAGGGAACTTCGCGGGCTACGTGTCGATCGAGACCGACATCACCGCCAAACGTGACGCCGACGAGCAACTGAAAGCGGCCCTGCGGCTGTCGGACGGTTTGATGCGCACCATCAACACCTACTCAATCGTCTCCGAGACCGACCCGGCGGGCACGATCACCCGCGTCAATGAGGCCTTTTGCCGAATCTCGGGTTACGCCGAGGCAGAGCTGATCGGCGCGAGCCACAATATTGTGAACTCGGGCGTGCACCCGCCGAGTTTCTGGGCTCAGGCATGGCAAACGATTTCGAGCAACCAACCGTGGCGCAGTGAAGTCTGCAACCAGGCCAAGGACGGCAGCTTCTACTGGGTGGACGGCATGATCGCGCCGCTGGCCGACGAAAACGGCGTGATTGAGAAATACATCTCGATTCGGCGCGACATCACCGAGCGCAAGAAGCTTGAGCAGGAAATCAGCGAACGCAACCAATTGCTGCAAAACATCCTGCTCAACATCCCGGTCGGCTTGAGCGTGATGGACCGCCACCTCAACCTGGTGGCCGACAACCCGCAGGTTCGCAAGTTGATGGATCTCCCGGACTCGCTATTTGCCGGACCGGTGACGACCTTTGAGAGCATCGTCCGCTTTAACGCCATGCGCGGCGAATATGGGCCAGGCGACCCGCAGACCATCACGGACGCCAGAGTCGAGTGGATGAGACACGCCAAAGCGCATCAGTTTGAGCGCCAGCGACCGGGTGGCGTGACCGTGGAAGTGCGCGGCGCACCCATGCCCGGCGGCGGCTTTGTGACCAGTTACACCGACATCACCGAGCTGAGAAACGCCACCGAGGCGGCTGAGCAGGCTTCGCGTTCCAAGAGCCAGTTCCTGGCCAACATGAGCCACGAAATCCGCACACCGATGAACGCCATCCTGGGCATGCTCAAGCTCATGCACGGCACGGAACTTTCGATCCGCCAGTTGGACTACACCACCAAGACTGAAGGCGCCGCCAGATCATTGCTGGGTCTGCTCAATGACATCCTGGACTTCTCCAAGGTGGAGGCCGGCAAGATGAAGCTGGACCCGCAACCGTTCCGCCTGGACCAGTTGCTGCGCGACCTCTCGGTGATCTATTCGGCCAACGTCGGGGCCAAACCTGTCGAGGTGCTGTTCGATATCGACCCGATGGTTCCCAAGGCCCTGGTCGGCGACGCCATGCGGCTGCAGCAGGTATTGATCAACCTGGGCGGCAACGCCATCAAGTTCACCGAACGTGGCGAAGTGGTGCTCAAGGTTGAGGTGCTGGCGCGTGAGGGTTACGACGTACGCCTGCGTTTTGCCATCCGCGACTCGGGCATTGGCATCGCCCCAGAGCACCAAGCGCATATCTTCGACGGCTTCTCGCAAGCCGAGGCATCCACCACGCGACGCTATGGCGGCACCGGCCTGGGCCTGTCCATCTGCAAACGGCTGGTGGCGCTAATGGGCGGTGAGCTCAAGCTCGACAGCGCGCCGGGAACCGGCAGCACTTTTTACTTCACCGTGTGCCTGCCCAGCGTGGACTTGACCGCGCAAGAACTGCTGGCGCAGACGCGGACTGAGCTGACGCCGCTGACCACGCTGGTGATCGACGACAACCCGAGCGCGCGCGAGCTGATCGCCGCCATGGTGGAATCGTTGGGATGGAATGTCGATCTGGCCGACAGTGGCGCCCAAGCCATTGCGATGTGCAAAGCCAAACTGATGCAAGGTGCCTTCCCCTACCAAGCGGTGTTTGTCGACTGGCAAATGCCGGGCATGGATGGCTGGCAAACCAGCCGACGCATCCGCGAACTCAGCGCTGGCGAACCCGCGCCCATTGTCGTGATGGTCACCGCCCATGGGCGGGAGATGCTGACGCAACGAAACGTGCAAGAGCAATCGCTGCTGGATGCCTTCCTGGTCAAACCGGTCACGGCGTCCATGCTGCTTGAGGCAGTGGTCGAGGCCAAGGCCGCATTCGCCAACCCCGGGCTGCGCCAAAGCCTGAAGCCCGAGGCCCGCAGGCAACGACTGGCTGGCATGCGCCTGCTGGTGGTGGAGGACAACCTGATCAACCAGCAAGTGGCGCAGGAACTGCTCTGCGCCGAAGGTGCCCAGGTTGAGATCGCGGGCAATGGCCAACTCGGGGTGCACGCCGTTGCATTGGCCAATCCGGTTTTTAACGCGGTGCTGATGGACATCCAGATGCCCGTAATGGACGGCTACGCCGCCACACGCGAGATCCGGCAAACCTTGGGCCTGAGCCACTTGCCAATCATTGCCATGACGGCCAACGCCATGCCTGCGGATCGGCAGGCCTGTCTGGACGCGGGCATGGATGAACACGTGGGCAAGCCTTTTGAGCTGGACTCACTGGTGGCCGTGCTGCTGCGACTGACCGGGCGCAGCGCGGCGGCACCCCAAGCGGGTATCGGCCCCCTGCCCGACTTCGATCAAGTCGACGTGATGGCGGCTCTCAATCGCCTCGGTGGCAACAAGAGCTTGTACGCGCGGACCCTTGGATCGTTTTTGCAGGACAGCGAGACCCTGACGCAGCAGTTGTCCGACCAATTGCGCGCCGCGCTGTTTGACGATGCCACCCGCCTGCTGCACACGCTCAAGGGATTGGCGGCCACGGTCGGTGCCACGCCGCTGTCACAAGTAGCGGCCAGAATCGAATCGGCCGTGAGAACAGCACCGACCGCGCTGGCAATCGACGACGCCGTGGCTGAGCTTGAGCACAGCCTGGCCTCCACCCGCGGCGCCCTGCAGGAAGTCCTTGCACAATTGGCGCCGCCCTGCAGCGCACCGGCCCCGTCTGCGGCCTCAACAGCGCCTCCAGCGGAGCTACGGCGCCTGACCGAGGACCTGCGTAGCCTTGCAACGATGCTGCGCGACTCCGACATGAGCGCCCTGGCGGCGCTCGAACAAATGAAGGGGACCCACCGCGCACACGCCAGTCAACTGGGCAGCCTGGACGACGCCATGGCGGCGCTTGACTTTGGTCGGGCAATCGTGCAGTGTGAAGACCTCATCATGCGGTTGACCAGCGGAGACACCCATGCTCAATGTTGAGCCAGTCATGGCGCACTTGCCAATGGCGCGTCCAAGCCGGCCCAAGCTGTTGGTGGTGGACGACCAAGCCATCAACATTCAGGTGCTGTACCAGGCCTTTGCCGCCGACTGCCAGGTCTTCATGGCGACCACCGGCATGCAGGCGCTGCAAGTGTGCCGCGACAAGCTGCCCGATCTGGTGCTGCTCGATGTGGTGATGCCGGGCATGGATGGCTTCGAAGTCTGCCGGCAGCTCAAGGCCGACGAAGCGCTGCGCCACATCCCCGTGATTTTCGTGACCTCCCACGATGACCCTGAGCAGGAAACCAAGGGGCTCGATCTGGGAGCGGTCGACTTCATTGCCAAACCGGTCAATCCAAAGGTCGTGCAGGCCCGTGTCAAAACTCAACTGACGCTTAAGTTTCAGGCCGATCTGTTGCGCCAACTGGTCTTTCTGGACGGACTCACTGGCGTCTACAACCGTCGTTTTTTCGACCCGCAGCTTGCCCTGGAATGGGCGCGCAGCGTGCGCACCGGCACGCCGTTGTCGATGATCCTGCTGGACGTTGATTTCTTCAAGCGCTACAACGATCACTACGGCCACCAAGCGGGAGACGACTGCCTCAAGCAGGTCGCGGCCACGCTGCGAAGCAACCTGCGCCGCCCGGCTGACGTCGTGGCCCGCTATGGTGGCGAAGAGTTTGCCTGCATCCTGCCAGAGACGGCCTTTGACGACGCCACGGAACTGGCGACCCAGTTGGAACGGCATGTGCGGGCACTGGACATTGCCCACGCCCACTCCGACGCCGCGCCAGTGGTCACGATCAGCCTGGGTGTGGCGGCGCGGGAAGGTGCCACCGGCGGATCGGCCAGTGAATTGCTGGGCTTGGCCGATGCGCAGTTGTACCGAGCCAAAAGCAGCGGGCGCGCGCGAAGCTGTGGAGATCGGCTGGTCTGAGACCTTGCGGGACAGACCGGAGCGTCGCGACGCTCTGTCCCCAACTGATTGGGGATGTTCGACTCCGATACAATCAGTCACCGGGCCCAAGCAATTGAGGTCCGGTTTTTTTTGGCTGCGCGCGCCACGGGACCGGACCCAATCCAAGCGCTCATGTGTTGCTTAACCATTGACTGGAGCTTGGAAACCATGGAAATCTTCGACTACGACAACATCCTGCTACTGCCGCGCAAGTGCCGCGTGGATAGCCGATCCGAGTGCGACGCCAGCACCGAGCTCGGTGGCCGACGTTTTCGCATCCCCGTGGTGCCCGCCAATATGAAAACGGTGGTCAACGAGTCCATCTGTGCCTGGCTGGCGCGGCAGGGCTATTTCTACGTGATGCACCGCTTCGACTTCGACAACCTCAAGTTCGTGCAGGACATGAAGGCGCAGGGCTTGTACGCGTCGATCTCCCTGGGTGTGAAACAAGCCGACTACGACACCGTTGACGAGATGGTGCGCCTGGGGTTGACGCCCGACTACGTCACGATTGACATCGCCCACGGCCACGCCGACAGCGTCAAGAACATGATTGCCTGCCTGAAAGAAAAGCTGCCATCAGCCTTCATCATCGCCGGCAATGTGGCCACGCCCGAGGCCGTGATTGACCTGGAGAACTGGGGCGCCGACGCAACCAAGGTCGGCATCGGCCCGGGCAAGGTGTGCATCACCAAACTCAAGACCGGCTTTGGCACCGGCGGCTGGCAACTCAGCGCGCTCAAGTGGTGCGCGCGGGTTGCCACCAAGCCCATCATCGCCGACGGCGGCATCCGCGAACATGGTGACATCGCCAAATCGATTCGCTTTGGCGCCACCATGGTCATGATCGGCTCGATGCTGGCCGGCCATGAGGAGAGCCCGGGCCAGACCGTCGAGGTGGACGGCACGTTGTACAAGGAATACTACGGCTCGGCCAGCGACTTCAACAAGGGTGAGTACAAACACGTCGAGGGCAAACGCATTCTGGAACCCATCAAGGGCCGGCTGTCAGAAACCATGATCGAGATGGAGCAGGACATTCAGAGTTCGATCAGTTACGCCGGCGGCAAGAAACTGATGGACATTCGCAAAGTGAATTACGTCACCCTGGGCGGCGACAATGCCGGCGAACATTTGCTGATGTAGCCACGTCAGGTCGGCAGTCCCAGCAGTTGACAGACCAGTTGGTGCAGGCGCTGCCCCGGCTGAGTGAGCGCCGCAAGGATGGTGAAGTGGTTCAGGCCAGGCAGCACTTCGCACACCGGCACCCGGCGCTGGCCCCAAGCTGACCGGATCAAACGATGCTGGCGCAGGAACTCTGGGCTCTCCTGGCCACCCACCACCGCATACAGTTCACCTGTTCCACGGCTTCGTGCGTCGGGTACCAGCCAGGCTGGGCTCGCCGCGCAGGCTTCTTCGGGCGTGAGCCCCAGCGACACCTGAAGAAAAGGCGTGCGCCGAATCGTCTCCAACTCATGCAAACCGGAAATGCTCATGCCGTTGCGCACCAGATCCGTCGGCAGTTCACGTTGCAAGCTGGGCCAGCGGCAGGCCAGCATCATGGCCGCCAAATGGCCCCCCGCCGAATGACCGACCACCGATATGCGCGACGGATCACCGCCATACCCGGCGATGTGCTGGTGCACCCAGGCCAGCGCACGCACCATCTGCATCACGATGTCACCGACACGCACGGTCGGACACAAAGCATGATTGGGTACCACCACGCAGGCGCCGGCCCGCACGAAGGGTGGCGCAACAAAGGCATGGTCGCTACTGTGCAAGGCACGCCAGTAGCCGCCGTGAATGAAGACCAGCACCGGGGCGTCTGGTTGGGCGCTGGGGTACACATCGAGCGTTTCACCTAGAGCGTCCCCGTAGGGCACGCCCAGGCTGCCGTCAAGCAAGGTTCGGGCGAGCGCCGAGGCCTCGCTCCAGCCACGCAATTGCTCGGCCGAACCGGCCACCAAGGCCCGGTTGTTGTACATGCGGTCCAGCCAATCGGGGTCACGAGTCGTCACGGCAAGCTCCTTGGTCGCTGTAGCGCCAGCGCGGCGACGATCTTGGCACATTCGTGGCACGGTCGTCAGCCCAACGACAGCCTTGCGGCCCTCGCGCTGCCCCACCCCGCTTGGGGCTGATGTATTCTGCATCCAGAGAATCGATTTGCGTTGGCCAGTACCAGTATCTCGGACACCATCATGAAAATCGCAGTTTTGGGAATCGGCAATATGGGACTTCCCATGTCCCGGCGCTTGTGTGAAGCCGGCCATACGGTGCATGTGTGGAACCGCACCAAGGCCAAGGCCGATCCGCTGTCCGCCTATGGCGCGCACATCCACGCCCGGGCGGCCGACGCCGCCGCGCAGGCCGACACGGTGATTTGCCTGCTGGACAGCGGCGAGGTCGTGACCCACGTGCTGTTCGACCTTGGCGTTGCAGAGGCGCTACGGCCAGGCTCCACCGTGATCGACATGTCCTCGATCAAGCCAGAGCAAGCACGCGACCACGCCGCGCGCCTGAGCGAAATCGGCATCACGCACCTTGATGCACCGGTCTCCGGCGGCACGCTGGGCGCCGAAAGTGGCACGCTCGCCATCATGGTTGGCGGCAAAGCGGCTGCCTTTGAACAGGCAAGTCCAATCTTCGCAGTCTTTGGGCGGGCCACCCACGTGGGTCCGCATGGCTGCGGCCAGTTGGCCAAACTCGCCAACCAGATGATTGTGGGTATCACCATCGGCGCGGTGGCTGAGGCCCTGCTACTGTGCCGAAAAGGCGGCGCCAGCATGGCCAAGGTCAAGGAAGCCATCACCGGCGGCTTTGCCGACAGCCGCATCCTGCAAGTGCACGGGCAGCGGATGGTGGAGCACAATTTCAATGCCCACGCCCGCTTGTCGATCCAACTCAAGGACCTGCGCAACGCCCTTGCCACGGCCGAAGAAATCGGCTTTGAGGCCCCGATCACCCGCTTGTTCGAAAGCCTCTATGCACAAGCCGCCGAGCACGGCCTGAGCGACCTTGACCACTCGGCCCTGTTCCTGGAACTGGCCAGTCAGAACGGCATCGGCTGATCTCACTCACCACGGCCCGGTGGCCCAGCGACGCACCAAGTCGCCGAGCACGTCCAGTGGCACGGACCCCGCTCTTAACACGATGTCATGAAAGCCCGGCAGTGAGAAACGCGCGCCCATCGTCGTTCGGGCTTCTTCACGCAGCGCCAGGATACGCAGCATGCCCACCATGTAAGCCGTGGCTTGGCCAGGATTGGCAACGTAGCGTTCGACCTCGGAGGCTTCGATGCCGTAGTCAATCGACTGCTGACGCGTCCAACGTTTGGCGTGCAGGCCCGTGTCCACCACCAATCGGCGTGCTCGAAACAACTGCGCGCCAAGCGCACCCAAAAGGGAATGGGGGTCGCCCTCGTACCAACCCTCGTCAATCGCCAAGCGCTCGGCGTATAGCGCCCAGCCCTCGCTGTGCGCGCTACCGCCGCTGAAGACGCGCAGTTGCCGCCAGCGCGGCAAGTCAAGCTGTTCTTGCTGCAAGGCAAGCTGGAAGTGGTGTCCAGGCACGGCCTCGTGCACGGCCAGGCTGCGCATGCCCATCACGTTAAAGACGGGACCCGGCAGTGGCACCCAGAAGATACCCGGACGGCTGCCATCCGGCGCAGGCGTGGTGTAGTAGGCGCTAGCGGTGCGCTCAATCAGCGCGGGCACACGCCGCACCTCGACGGGCGCCGTCGGTTTGAGCTTGAATAGAGGCGCAGCGCGGCGCTCGGCAGCACGGATGTATTCGTCATAACGCGCCAAAATCATGGGCCGAGGATCGGGCTCGGCTGGCAATTGCGACTCCGCGCTGAGTGTGCGCATGCGCTGGCTGACACTGCCCTCAATGCGACCCAGGCCTGTGAGTACACGGTCCATCTCGGCCTCGATGCGGGCAAGCTCGCGCAAACCCATGGCGTGAATCTCGTCCGCCGTCAGCGCCGTGGTGGTGTTGGAGGCCAGGGCCTGTTGGTACGCCGCCGCACCATCCGGCAGTCGCCACAGGCCGGCGTCGCCATTTGTACGCGGGTGCAGCGCATTGAGCAAGTCCAGGACGCGTTGGTAAGCAGGGCGTACCTGCTCAGCCACCAGCACTTGAGCCTGCATCAGAGCCTGTTGACGTTGCGCCCCATCCAGTGACGCCATGCTGGCTGTGCGCTCGGCCAGCGCGCTGACAAACAGGTTGTCTGCGGCAGCGGGTGCCAGGAACTGCTCAACTTGCGTGCGTGCGCGCTCCAGAACGAAGCGGGGAGGCAACAGGCCGCGCTCGGCACTGCGCCGCGCGCGCGCCACCGTGTCGTCCAGTCGCGCCGGCAACTGGCGCAGCCGCGCCAGGTACGTCTGAACATCGCCTGGGCGGCGCATCGGGTGGGTCTGCGTCAAGAAATTGACCGCGTTGACTTGCAAGCCATTGAGTTGGTTGAAGGCAAAGCCGTGGTCCTCGAACGGCATGCCAGCCAAGCTGCGCTGCAGGCTCCAGCGCATGGTGGCTGCGTCGATCTGCTGGCTGGGCGTCAAGGTGCCGGCCGTGAAGATGTCAATTTGCGCCAGGCCCTCGCTGGCCAGTGCGCGCTGGCGTTGGCGACGCTCCAGTTCGGGTGGGCTGAGCTGACCGTCCAGCTCGTCCTGTTCGGCTCCAGTGAAATACTGCGCGGCCGTGCTGCGCTCTGGCGACAGGCGCATCCATTGGGCGGCAAATGCTTCGCCCCAGAGGTCGAAAGAGCTGGCCGCCCACGCCGGGCAAGCGGCCAGGGCGAAGACCGCGACGCACCAGCGCAGGCGGGCGGAAAAGGAAGACAGATTCATTGAAATTCCCAGTCAAGGTTTGCCGCAACACGCCGCAGGGCGGGCGCTGAGGCGTCGGCGTCGGCGGGACCACGGGATTATGCCCAGAGCTGCGGTGCGTCGCAGCGGTCTGTCCCGCCAGGTCTCAAGCTAGGGTTTTCACTAACTGGCGTGGTGATTATTTCCCCCGAATAGGGGATGGTGTCGCAGCACAGCAGCCGCTACAGTTCCTGCGCATGGCGGGCGCTTCGAACAATTCGTTACAGCGCCTCGCAAAATCATTGGACGAGAGCGCAACTTGCATCCCGCAGATCCCTCCGTGAAGAGAGAGTACCCACCACAGGCGGCGGCTTGCGTGTCCGACCAGGCGCTTTTTGAACTCGCGCCAGTGACGCTGTCACTGGCGGATTACAGCGCGCTTTGGAACACCTTCCAGAATTGGCGCGCCCAAGGCGTGCGCGATATTTCGGAGCATTTCTTGGCGGACCACCAACGCTTGCGTCAGTGCTGGCAGGATGTAACACTTCTGCGCGTCAACCAGCGGGCCCTAAACATGTATGGGGCCACAAGCCAGGCGGAGATGATTGCGCGTTTCCGGGAGACGATTCAAGCCGACCGGCTCACCGATTTGCTGAATTGGTTCGTCGCCCTGTGGGATTGCCATGCCGACTTGCAGCACCTGACCTGCGACACGGTCCGATACTCGCTGCAAGGCAAGCGCATGGACGTTCGATTGCACGCCACCGTGTTGCCGGATTCGCCTGCACCATGGAGCCGAGTGCTGATCTCGGCCGAGGACATCACCTCGAAGCTGGCGATTGAGAGAGAAAACGAGCGCCTGGCCTGTGTCGACCACTTGACCAACCTGTCCAATCGGCGCGATTTCATCACCAAAGCCGCGACCGAACTCTCCCGCGCGCAACGCTACAATGCGCCGCTCACGGTCTTGATGATCGACCTGGATCACTTCAAGAACGTCAACGATTGCTTTGGCCACCACGTCGGCGACCGGGTACTGAGCGCTTTTGCCGACAAGCTGCGCCACTGCGTGCGCGATGTTGACCTCACCGGCCGCCTGGGCGGTGAAGAGTTCGCGGTGTTGTTACCCAACACCAGCGCGCAAGAGGCCACCGATGTGATGAACCGGTTGCGCGCGGAACTGGCCGAGGCGCCCATCGCCAGTACCGAGCAACACTCGATTTTCCTCACCATTTCGGTCGGATTGGCCGAACTCACGCCCAGCATTGCGAGCGTTGAGGCCTTTCTCTCCAAGGCCGACTCAGCCCTCTACGCCGCCAAACGCAACGGTCGTGATCGGCTTTGCATCGGTTGATTGAGGTCAGAGCGGGGGAATTACCCCCCCCCGATGGAGTTACCGCGCCGGCTTGGCGAAACGCTTTTGCGCGTCGCGCGGCACAAACACTTTGCCTGTGCCTGCCGGCTTGGAAAACGCAGGCTTGTCAAACGCTGGCTTGCGCGCGGCAAAGTCGCCGCGCGGTGCAGGACCATGACTGCGCTCGCCAGCAAAGCGGTCGTTGAAACCGCCCTTGCGCTCATAACTGAACCCTTCGCGAGCGCCGCTGCCGCCGCGGTCATCGCGTGGCGCAAAACCACCTGATCCGGCGTTGTTGCGATAGCCGCCCGCACCCGCATCGCGTTGGCCAGCGTCACCGCGGCCAGCAAATCCGCCGGCAAAACCTTCTCGGCTGGCACCAAAGCCCGGCACACGACCGGCACCGCCGCCACCGAATTTGCGATCACGCGAGTGATTGTCAAAGCCTCCACTGCGCTCACGAGCACCAAAACCGGGCTTGGCTGGGCGGGCGTCAGGAAAACGCTGCTGCGGCTCCAGACCGGGAACGACCTCGGACTTGAACTGCTGGCGGCTGTAGGCTTCGATGTCAAAAATCTTGCGGCGGTCACGGAACTCGGCAAACGTGACGGCCAATCCATCACGCCCGGCGCGACCCGTGCGGCCAATACGGTGGGTGTAATCCTCGGCCTTCATGGGCAAGCCAAAGTTGAAGACATGGCTGACGGTGGGCACGTCAATGCCGCGGGCCGCCACATCCGTGGCCACCAGAATTTGCACTTGCCCTTGGCGCAAGGCCATCAGGCGGCGGTTGCGCAAGCCCTGGCTCAGCGCACCATGCAAGGCCACCGCCGAGAAACCGTCCTGCTGCAAATCGTTGGCCAGGCCATCACATTCAATTTGCGTGCTGGCGAACACAATCGCCTGGTTGATGCTGGCGTCGCGCAGCCAATGGTCAAGCAGCTTGCGCTTGTGCTGGGCGTTGTCAGCCCAGAACAGCACCTGCTTGATGTTGGCGTGTTTTTCTTGGGGGGAATCGATCTGGATGCGTTGCGGCTCGCGCATGACGCGGGCAGCGAGTTGCTGAATGCGCGGTGCAAAGGTCGCGCTGAACATCATGGTCTGCTTGCGGCCAATGGTCAGTTGGTTGATCTCGGCGAGATCGTCCGAAAAACCCAGATCCAGCATGCGGTCGGCTTCGTCCACAACCAGAAACTGGACTTGGTCGAGCTTGATTTGCATCGAGCGTTGCAGGTCCAGCAAGCGGCCCGGCGTGGCGACGACCAAGTCGGCGTTCTGCAGCTTGGCAATCTGCAATTGGTAGGGCATGCCGCCCACAATATTGGCGATGCGCAGGCCACGGCAGTGTTGCACCAGGTCGATCGCGTCATGCGCCACTTGCTGAGCCAGTTCACGCGTCGGGCAAACCACCAGCGCACCCGGCGTGGCAGGCTTGAAATTGCGGGTGCTGGTCGGGTCTTTGCGTTTGGGGCGCTTGGGAGGCGCCTCACCCTTGGCGGCAGCGTCTGCAACGGCCTGCTCGAAATCAGCGCGCTCCTTGGCTTCGGCCTGGGCGTGTTGGGTCAGCAGGGTGTGCAGCACGGGCAGCAGAAAGGCGGCAGTCTTGCCGCTGCCGGTCTGGCTTGAGACCATCAAATCGACGAAACGGGCCGCCTCGTCACGCTGCTGTATGCCCTGCATGGCCAAGGGGATGGTCTTGCTCTGAACGGTGGTTGGCTGTGTAAAGCCCAGATCCTCCACCGCGCGAATCAGTTCGGGTGCCAAGCCCAGGAGCAGAAAACCATTTGGAACGGCTTCAACGGGCGCAACTTCGGGGCTTGCGTCAAGGGTCGCAACGGCCTCCAGGGTCGTCGCAGCAATGTCATGGGAAAAAGTGTCGACCGGCGAAATTTCGCCTGTCGCTTGAATAGCGTCAGTCATGAATTTACTCACACGCGAGCGCCGCCGGATAAGCGGCCGCTCCGTCAATGGTTAAAAAACATCAACCATCAAACGGAACCTGCTCTGACTCACTTGGAGTTCAATCAGCGCTGGGGGCCCTTTTTTGCTGGCTCGCGACTGCGAACCGGCCTTGGACCCTGTGAATGAGGGGAGATGTACAAATTTGCACCGCTGTTTTCAGTGCAGCCTTGGATTATTGCACGAATTCGGGTTTCTACCTAACCGCGCATCAAGACGTCAAGGCGTCGAAGCGCCCAGGTTCAAAAAATGGTGACGGTAGTGCTCCAGCTCGTCAATCGACTCGTGCACATCCGCCAGCGCAGTGTGTCGCTGCTGCTTCTTGAACCCCTTGTAGACGTCGGGCCGCCAGCGCTTGGACAGTTCCTTGAGCGTGCTGACGTCCACGTTGCGATAGTGAAAAAACGCCTCCAGCTTGGGCATGTAATTCGCCAGGAAACGTCGATCTTGTCCAATGCTGTTTCCGCAAAGCGGCACGCTCTTCTTGGGGACATACTTGCCCAGGAATTCCATCAACGTGCTCTCCGCATCCTGTTCGGTCAGCGTGGACGCACGCACCTTGTCCGTCAGGCCGGTCTTCCCATGCGTGCCCTTGTTCCAGGCGTCCATGCGGTCAAGCAGGCTCTCGCTTTGATGAATCACCAACACCGGCCCCTCGGTACGCTTATCCAGGTTCGGGCCGGTCACGACCACCGCGATTTCAATGATCCGATCGACATCAGGGTTGAGGCCGGTCATTTCGCAGTCGAGCCAGACCAGATTCAAGTCGGATTTTCCAAGCGGTGCCAGAGCAACGGGTAGTTGGGTGTCGGTCATGCGCTCAATTGTCGCTGATGGCCTACACTCTGGCGCCATGGTCGAATCGAATACCTTTACCGCCGCTCCCGTCATGCTGAGTCTGGCGTTTGCCGCGGCGCTGCTGGTCGGGTTTGTTGTGAGCGTCTGGCTAAGCTCGCGCCAGATGCGCCATGTGACCCAGCACCGCGCCACCGTTCCCGCGGCATTTGCGCAGACCATCGCCCTTCCCGCACACCAAAAAGCCGCCGACTACACCGTGGCGAAGGCCCGATTCGGTTTGGTTGAAATCGCCTTGGGCGTGGTGGTGTTGCTGGGGTGGACCCTGCTCGGTGGACTCGACATCCTCAACCAGGCACTACTGGTCCACATGGCAGGCGGCATGCTGCAGCAGCTCACCCTGCTTGGCAGCTTTGCCCTGATCAGTGGCGCAATCGACTTGCCCCTGAGCTGGTACCAGACCTTTGTGCTGGAGGCACGCTTTGGCTTCAACAAGATGACACCGAGGCTGTGGCTGTCGGACTTGCTCAAGTCCACCGCCATGGGTGCGCTGATTGGTTTGCCGATTGCGGCCGCCATCCTGTGGCTGATGGGCGCCACCGGTCCGGTGTGGTGGCTGTGGGCCTGGGGGCTCTGGATGGGCTTCAACTTGCTGCTGCTGATGATCTATCCGACCTTCATCGCGCCGCTGTTCAACCAGTTCAAACCGCTGGAAGACGAGACCCTCAAGACCCGCGTCACCGCGCTGATGCAGCGCTGTGGTTTTGCTGCCAAGGGCCTGTTCGTGATGGATGGCAGCAAGCGCAGCGCTCATGGCAACGCGTACTTCACCGGCTTTGGCGCCGCCAAGCGCGTCGTGTTCTACGACACGCTGCTGGCCAAGCTGTCGCCCGGCGAAGTGGACGCGGTGCTGGCCCACGAGCTCGGGCATTTCAAACACCGACACATCATCAAGCGGATTGTCGCCATGTTCGCCATGAGCCTGGCCGGCTTTGCCCTGTTGGGCTGGCTGGCCGGCAAGCCCTGGTTCTACCTAGGCTTGGGTGTCACCCCCAACCTGGGCGCACCCAACGATGGCTTGGCTTTGCTGTTGTTCATGCTGGTGATTCCGACGTTTGGTTTCTTCATCTCACCGCTGTTTGCGCAGTTGTCACGCCGCCATGAGTTCGAGGCCGACGCCTATGCCGCAGCTCATACCAGCGCCAGTGAGCTGGGCAGTGCCTTGCTCAAGCTCTACGAGGACAACGCCTCGACCCTCACGCCCGACCCGGTGTATGTCAAATTCCACTACTCTCATCCACCAGCCTCCGAGCGCCTGGCGCGCCTGCACCGCTGACAGCCACCACAAGGACTGACTCATGGACAGCATGTTCAAGAAAGTGAATTGGTCAGGGCAGCAACGCCTTGCGCTGACCGCCACGCAGGTCGTGGCCGCACTGGCCAAGCTTGACGGCTGGCGGCTGCACGGCGAAGCGGCGCACGTGGCTATCGAGAAGACCTTCGTATTCGACAACTTCGACGAGACCATGGCCTTCGTCAATGGCGTGGCATTGATTGCCAAGCGCCAGGATCACCACCCCGAACTGCTGGTGAGCTACAAGCACTGCACCGTCCGATTCAATACGCACGATGTCGGTGGCGTCTCGTCGACCGACATCGACTGTGCGGCCCAAGTGGACGCCTTGCTGTCATGAGCGCCGCGCCGGGCCGCCCCAAGCCAAGCTCGCACCGCAGTGCGCAGCACGAAGGTACTCCACTGACCGCCTGCGCTGGAGCCCCAGATTGACCGAGCGCGCCGTTCTCGATCATGGCCTGATTGTGGCCAATTACGGGCGCCACTTTCTGGTTGAAACGCCTGAGGGCCAGCGTCTGATCTGCCACTCACGCGGCAAGAAGAGCCAGGGTGTGGTGGGGGACCGGGTGATGTGGCAGGCTTCCAGAGACGAAGGCACGATTGAACGCATCGAACCACGCCGCAATCTGTTCTACCGTCAGGACGAGGTTCGTACCAAATCATTCGCCGCCAATCTCGATCACGTGCTGATCCTGCTGGCCGCAGAGCCCGAGTTTTCAAGCAGCCAGCTCTCCCGCGCGCTGATCGCCGCCGAGGCGCAACACATCACACCCATCATCGCGCTCAACAAGAGTGATCTGGTCGAGCCTTTTGCCCGCGCCTGGGAATGGCTTCGACCCTACCGGCAGATGCATTACGGGGTGCTGCCCCTGTCGCTGCGGCGATCAAGCGATGTTGACCGGGCCGAACTGCTCAAACTGCTGTCGGGCAAAACCACGCTTGTGCTGGGTCCATCAGGCGCGGGCAAAAGCACCCTGATCAACCTGCTGTGCCCTGGCGCGCTCGCCCAAACGAACGGACTCTCGCAGGCCTTGAACACGGGCAAACACACCACCACCAGCACCACCTGGTATTGGGTCGATGCCGAGCACAGCACCGCCTTGATTGATTCACCCGGCTTCCAGGAATTTGGCCTCAACCACATCGACCCCGCTCAACTGGCCGCCTACATGCCAGACCTCAGGCCCCATGTGGCCAACTGCAAGTTCTACAACTGCAGCCACTTGCATGAGCCCGGTTGCGGCGTGATGGCTGCTGTGAAAAGAGGGCCGCAGGACGGTGGAATCAGCGAAAACCGCTACAAAATCTATAGCGAACTGTTCGCTGAACTCAGCCAGCCTCGGTATTGAACCGGCTGCTGCCGCTAGCCCAGCAATCGGGCCAGAGTCAGCAGAGCCAGCAGCACCATCCACAACACGACCGAGCGCCACACCAGCCCAACCACGATGCGCAAGTGGGCAAATTCGGGCACCTGACCGGGCACCGGTTCTCGCTCGCCCTCGCGCCGCTCCGCTCCCGTCAAGGGCTCACCCGGCAAGGAGCCGGCCGCGCCCCCGTCAAGGCGAATATTCACAGCGCCGGAAGTAGCGGCCAGAATAATGCCGTCGTTGTTGCTTGACGCGCGCAATTCGCAATTGCGCCAACTGTCGATCGCGTCCTCAAAGCTGCCGACCACCGCAAAGGCCATGGCTGTGATTCGGGCCGGCACCCAATCAATGATGGCCCATGCGTCCCGCGCGGTGTCTTGCAGGGCCTCACTGACCGGCTGATCCTGTCGGGCGCTCTTGTGCCGCCAGTAGCGGACCACAAACTCACTCAGACGGTACAGCACGGCCCCGGCGGGACCCAGCCCGAAAGCAGCCAATACCGAAAACCACGCCAGGACGCCAAAAACGTGCCGGTGCGCGGCCAAAACCGAGTGCTCAATCACATGGCGCACGATGTCGCCGCGACGCAATTCACTGGCGTCGAGCTGGCACCACTTGGCCAACAGGGCTGCAGCGCGATCTTCGTCGCCATCCGCCAGCGCATCCCGGATCTCGGTGAAGTGAAAGCTGAATTGACGAAACCCCAGCGTGACATAGAGAACCACGACACTCCACACGGTTGCGGCGGGCCAACCAAGCCACTCGTTGAGCAGCCAATAGATGGCAAGCGCCAGCAGCGATGGGGCGCCCACGGCAAAGCTCCAGGCCAGCCAGCCATGGTGCGGCTGGCCCGCATCAAAATTGCGGGCACTCCAGCGTACCCAGGCACGCAAACCGACGTGAACCGGGTTGCCACGCCCCAGGGGGCGCGCTTGCTCAAGCAACAGTGCAAAGAGTACGGCAAGAAAACTCATGCGAGGATCATAACGGCCCAGCCACCCAGCGACACTCTCCCCCGCCCAGGCGCAGCACGTGTCAAGCCGACAGGAAGCGATAGAAGTTGCGCAACATGCCAGCGGTCGCTCCCCAGATGAAGCGCTCGATTCCTCCATCCTGATACGGCATGGACAACCACTCACGCCGCACCCCTTGCCACTCGACGCTGTGGCGGCGGTGATTGGCGGGGTTCATCAGGAACTCCAGTGGCACTTCGAACACGTCGGCGACCTCGCCAGCATTGAGTCGGAGCTGAAAGTCCGGCGAAACCAGCGCGATCACCGGAGAAATGATGAAGGCACTGCCGGTCACATAGGTCGGCAATACGCCCACCACCTGCACCAGAGCCGGGTCAAGGCCGACCTCTTCCTGCGCCTCGCGCAGCGCCGTGGCCGATGCATCCGCGTCACTCGCATCCACCTTGCCACCAGGGAAGGCAATTTGTCCGGAATGGTTCACCAGATGCGCCGTACGCTCGGTTAGCAGTATCGTGGGCTGTGCGCGCATCACGATGGGCACCAATACTGCAGCGTGCACCGTGGGGCGATCGGTAAATCGCACCTCGCTGTGAAGCTCGGGCGTCCAGACCGGCGGCATATCAAAGCGCCTGCGAATCGCTTCCGGCCGCATCGCATCACCGGCAACGGCCGCCAAATGGCGGTCCGTCGCATCAACGGGAATCTTGCGGGGGTCGAAGTTGGGCAACTTGGACAGCGCAGTGATAGGGCCTTGGTTTGTCACAATTCGCACTCAAAAACGAAAAAGGCCGCCTTGCGCGTACGCAGAAGCGGCCTTTGCCAGATTCACCGACCTGGTCAGGCGGCGGTCTTCTTGGCTGGCAGTTTTTCCTTGATACGGGCCGACTTGCCGCTGCGGTCACGCAGGTAGTACAACTTGGCGCGACGCACATCGCCGCGGCGCTTGACTTCGATGCCGGCGATCAACGGGCTGTACGTCTGGAACGTACGCTCCACGCCTTCACCGCTGGAGATCTTGCGCACGATGAAGCTGCTGTTCAGGCCGCGGTTGCGCTTGGCGATGACCACGCCTTCATAGGCTTGCAGCCGCTTGCGCGTGCCTTCGACGACCTTGACACTGACGATCACCGTGTCGCCGGGGGCAAACGCGGGAATTGTGGGGTTGAGGCGGGAAATCTCTTCCTGCTCCAGCGTGGCGATGAGGTTCAAGCGGTTCTCCGGTCGATCGTGTCGCGGGCGGGTTGAAGAAGTCTTGGTGGCCCGGCAGAGGATCGAAAAGCCTATGAGTATAGCCCGAGGCCGGCCAGATAGGCCTCGTCGGCTCGGCTCAGGCGCCCGGCGGCGCGCGCCGCCGTGATCAGGTCGGGCCGGCGCCGGGCCGTCAGCGCCAGCGCCTGCTCGCGGCGCCAGCGTGCAATCTCGCCGTGGTGACCGGACATCAGCACAGCCGGCACCGCGTGTTCGACGCCGTCGATGGCGAGCTTCTCGGGCCGGCTGTAGTGGGGGCCTTCGAGCAGGCCGTCGGAAAAGCTGTCTTGCTCGTGCGAAGGTGCGTGCAGCACCCCCTCCTGCAACCGCGCCACCGCATCCAGCAGCGCCAGCGCCGGCAGTTCACCACCGGACAGCACGAAGTCCCCGAGGCTCAGTTCGTCGGTCACGTGGGTGTCGACGACACGCTGGTCGATGCCCTCGTAGCGCCCGCACAGCAGCACGGCCCCGGGCTCGGCGGCGAAGGTCCGCACGACGGCCTGGTCGATGCGACGGCCGGTGGGCGTGAAGTGCACCACCGCGGGACGGGCCACGCCGCGCTCGGCGGCGATGGCGGCCAGCGCGCGCAGCAGCGGCTCGGCCAGCATCACCATGCCCGGGCCGCCGCCGTAAGGGCGGTCGTCGACGCGGCGGTAGGCGTCGTCTGCGAAGTCGCGCAGCGGCCACAGGCGCACGTCGACCTGGGCCGAGGCGAAGGCCCGGCGCGTGATGCCCTGGCTCAGGTGCGGCGCGAAGAGTTCCGGAAACAGCGTGACGACGTCGAAGCGCATGGCGGCGACACCATCAGTATTCGGGGTCCCAGTCGACGGCGATGCGGCGGCCGGGCAGATCGACGGCATCGACGTAGGCGGCCACGAAGGGGATCAGCCGCTCGGGCGCGTCGGCGCCCGCGCCCTGCACGCGCAGCACGCAATGCGGCCCGGTTTCGATGAGACCGGTCACGGTGCCGAGTTCGACCCCGGCGCGGTTGGACACCGCCAGGCCGATGAGGTCGACCCAATAGAACTCGTCCTCGTCGGGCGTCGGAAAGCTCGTACGCGGGACGAAGACGCGGGCGCCGGCCAGGGCCTGCGCGGCGTCGCGGTCGGCGATGTCCTGCACCGTGGCCACGACGCCGTCGCCGTGCTCGCGCGCCTGCACCACGCGCAGCAGTGGAGGCAAGGGCCGCGATGCCCGACTGCCCTGCGGCAACACGGTCTCGGGCGGCCGCAGGTACCAGCGCCTGGAGGAGAACAGCGCCTGCGGATCGGCGGCGAAGGGTTTGACCTTGATGCCGCCCTTCACGCCCCAGGCGCCGAGCACACGGCCGACTTCGACCGCATCGGCGGGCCACGTCTCGCCCTCGCCCGGCGCACTGTCGCGCGCCGGCAGCGAGGCGCCAGCCGACGCGCTGACTAGCACGCCTTCGTGCTGCGCACTCCGGTATTCGCCCTTGGGGCGGCCCGGCGTGCTCACGGCAACTGCTTCAGGCCGCCTTCTTGGCCTGGTCGACCAGGCGCGCCACGGTCGGCGAGAGCTGTGCGCCCACGCCGGCCCAGTGCGTGACGCGGTCGAGCGACACGCGCAGCGGCTGTTCGGCGCCGGCGGCCATGGGGTTGTAGAAGCCGACGCGCTCGATGAAGCGGCCATCGCGGCGCTCCTTGGAGTCGGCCACGACGATGTTGAAGAACGGGCGCTTCTTGGCGCCGCCACGAGACAGCCGGATGACGACCATGTTGGACTTTCCTAAGGGATCGGAGCCGATCGCCGCACCACGAGAGACACACCGGGCAGAGCCATCGAGTTGGCCGGCAGTGGTGCCTTCAGGGCACCCTTGCCAGCCGCGGCCGGCGCCGTAGATACGCCCCAGGTGCACTCGCGTGCAGCACCCCGGGGCCGGCGCCGAAAACCGCGCATTATAAACTGTCAACGCGGCATTGCGCCCGTTCAAAGCCCCCCGATGCCGACACGCCTCCCGCAGCCGCAACCGCAACCCACGCGCTACCGATCCAAGACTGTAGCTGCGTGGTTGACACTGGCGCTGGGCGCCCTGGGCGCGCACCGCCTGTATCTTCATGGCGCGCGCGACCGCCTCGCCTGGGCCTACCCGCTGCCCACGCTGCTCGGCCTGGTGGGCGTGCAACGGCTGCGTACGCTGGGCCAGGACGACCGCCTGGCCTGGCTGCTGATCCCGCTGCTGGGGCTGATGCTGTCGCTGGCCATGCTCAGCGCCATCGTCTATGCACTGACCCCCGACGAGAAGTGGGACGCCCTCCACAACCCCGGCCGGCCCGTGCACGCCACCGGCTGGGGCCCGGTGCTGGCCGCGATCCTGGCGCTGCTGCTGGGCGGCGCGGTGCTGATGGGCACCATCGCCTACGGCGGGCAACGGTTCTTCGAGTGGCAGTTGGGCGAGCCTGTCGGCTGCCTTCAGCCCAGAACCTGGATGGCCTGATCGGCGACACGCCCGCGAAAGTCCTGCAGGCGCCCGAGTCGCGGGTGCACCAGATCGGGCGCCAGGTCGGCCAGCGGCAGCAGCACGAAGGCGCGCTGGTGCAACCGCGGGTGCGGCACGGTCAGCCCGGGCTCGTCGATGAGTCGCTGGCCGTACAGCAGCAGGTCCAGGTCCAGTGTGCGCGGCGCGTTGCGGTGCGGGCGCTGGCGGCCGTGCTCCTGCTCGATGGCCTGCAGCGCCTGCAGCAGTTCGCGTGGCGCCAGCGTGGTGTCCAGCTCGGCCACGGCGTTGATGAAGTCCGGGCCCTGGGCGTCGATCGGGCCGCTGCGGTACAGCGGCGAGGCGGCCACCAGCCGCGTCCGCGGCAGCCCGGCCAGGGCCTGCAGCGCCTGCGCCAGCGTCGCCCGCGGATCGCCGAGGTTGGCGCCCAGGCCGACGAAGACGCGCTCCGCCGTCACGGCGCGCTGGGCCCGCCCTCGGTGCCGCCGCCCTCGCCTGCCGGTTTCCTGCGCCGGCGGCGACGCTTGCGTGGCGGCGCATCGCCTTCCAGGGGCGCGGCCGCCGCAGGCGCAGCACGGGGCGCCGGCGCCGCGGCCTCGGCCGCCGGCACGCGCCTGACCTTGGGTGGCATCGTCGCGCGCAGGTCCTGCAGCAGCGCCTCGCGCTCGTCGTCGTCACCGAGGTGGAAGTCTTCCCACCAGTCGGCCAGTTCGGTGGCCACTTCGCCGCAATCGGCGCGCAGGCGCAGGAAGTCGTAGCCGGCGCGGAAGCGCGGCTGGGTGATCAGTGAAGACGCCGAACTCGGCGTGCGGCGCTCGAAGCGCGGCTGCATGAGCCAGACCTCGCGCATGTCGGCAGCCAGCTTGCCGCGGCCCGAGATGTCGCCGATGCGGGCGTCGAAGACCGCGTCGACCGCCATCTGCAGCGCCGGGAACGGGGCCTCGCCTGCGCTCTTGAGCGCGCTCCAGCGCTCCATCACGTCGTGCCACAACAGGCATGCCAGCATGAAGCTGGGCACCACGGCGCGGTCCTCGGCGACGCGGCGGTCGGTGTCCTCCAGCGCCAGGCGCACGAACTTCTGCCGCGCCGGGTTCGGTGCGTCCAGCGCCAGGGCGGCGTCGAGCACCGGGAACACGCCACCCGTGCCGCCCACCAGACGGTGCTTCTTGAGGTGCTCGATGCTGGCCAGCGCATGGCCGGTCTGCAGCAGCTTGACCATCTCGTCGAACAGGCGCGACAAGGGCACGTTGGCCAGCAGCGGCGCCGTAGTGGCGATCGGCTTCTCGGTCGCCGGCTCGATGTTGAAGCCGAGCTTGGCCGCGAAGCGCACGATGCGGATGATGCGCACCGGGTCTTCGCGGTAGCGCGTGTCGGGGTCGCCGATCATGCGCAGCATGCGGGCGCGCACGTCTGCCAGGCCGCCGTGGTAGTCGACCACCGTCTGCGTGATCGGGTCGTAGTACATGGCGTTGATGGTGAAGTCGCGCCGCGCCGCGTCTTCGACCTGCGGCCCCCAGACGTTGTCGCGCAGCACGCGGCCGCTGGCGTCGACGACGTGCTTCTTGTCGGCGATCTCGTGCTTGCTGGTCTTCTCGTTGCCGGGCACCTGGTCGGCGGCGGCGGCGTCCAGGTAGGCGCGGAAGGTCGAGACCTCGATCGTCTCGTGCTCACGCCCGCGGCCGAAGACCACGTGCACGAGCCGGAAGCGGCGGCCGATGATGAAGGCGCGCCGGAACAGCGCCTTCACCTGCTCGGGGGTGGCGTCGGTGGCGATGTCGAAATCCTTCGGCCGCATGCCCACCAGCAGGTCGCGCACCGCGCCGCCAACGATGTAGGCCTCGTAGCCGGCGTCCTGCAAGGTCCGCACCACGCGCACCGCATTGGCGTCGAGCAGCGTGGCGTCGATGCCGTGCTGGGGTTGCGGCACCTCGACGCGTGCGCCCAGCGGGATCACCGGCTCGAGGGGCTGTGCCGGGGTCTTGCCGCCCTGACCGAGCAGGCGCTTGATGAACTTCTTGATCATGTCTGGAAGATTCTCAGTACCGGCCAGCCGCGCTCCTGCGCGATGCGCTCGAGCGCGGGGCCGGGGTTGGTGGCGACGGGGTGGCTGACGCGCTCGAGCAGCGGCAGGTCGTTGGTGGAATCGCTGTAGAAGGTGCTGCGCTCAAAGTCGCCGAGCGCCCGGCCACGAGCCGCCAGCCATTGCTGCACACGCGCGATCTTGCCTTCGCGGAAGGCCGGCACGCCGTCGATGGTGCCGGTGACGCGGCCGGCCTCGTCGCGTGCCAGGTCGGTGGCGATGAGTTCGTCGACCCCCAGCAAGCCGGCGATCGGCCGCGTCACGAAGTCGTTGGTGGCGGTGACGATGGCCACCAGGTCGCCCTCGCGCTGGTGCCGCTGCACGAGCCCCAGCGCAGCCGGGTGCAGCATCGGGCGCACGACTTCGTCCAGGAAGCGTGCCGTGGCCGCGGCCAGTTCGGCCGCTGCGCGGTGGCGCCAGGGCGCGGTGGCGAAATCGACGTAGGCATCGATGTCGAGCCGGCCCGCCAGGTAGTCGTCGTAGAAGGCATCGTTGCGGCGGCGGAACTCTCCGCGGTCGGCCCAGCCCAGGGTGACGACGAACTCGCCGAAGGCGTGGTCGGAGTCCCGCGGCAGCAGCGTGCCGTCGAGGTCGAACAGCGTCAGCTTCATTGTGCCGGCACCCCGGGCGCCACCGGCTCATGCGCGGCCTCGGGGCCCTCTTCGAGCATCATCTGACGCAACAGCGGCACCGTCACCGCACGCGCCTTGGCCAGCGCAAACTGGTCGAGCCGGTCGAGCAGCCGCATCAGGTGCGAGAGGTCGCGCTCGAAGCGCGTCAGCAGGTGGTCCATGACCTCGTCGGACAGGAAGATGCCGCGCCGATCGGCCTCGCGGCGCAGCACGGCACGCGTTTCGGCTTCGGCCAGCGGCTCCAGCGCGAAGACATGGCCCCAGGCCAGCCGCGTGCGCAGGTCGTCGCGCAAGGGCAGGTCGACCGGCGGCAGGCGGCCGGCGGCCAGCAACTGCACACCGTCGCTGGCGCTGTCGACGAAGAGTGCGAAAGCAGCGTGCTGGGCATCGGCGTCGAGGGCTTCGCAGCGGTCGATGACGGCCAGCGCCGCTGCCGGCGGCAGCGTCCAGGGCAGGCGGTCGACGGCGTCGAACCAGGCCACCACCTGGCCGGCGGCCCGGCAGCGGGCGGCCGACGCATGCAGCAGGTGGGTCTTGCCGCTGCCCGGCGGGCCCCACAGGTACACGGGTGCGGCCGGCAGCACCAGCGTGCGCAGGTGCTGCAAGGCTGCGGCGTTGGCACCGGGAACGAAATTGTCGAAGGTGGGCAAGGGCTCGGGGCCGATGGCCAGCGGAATCTGCTTCATCGCTCGTTCACACCGAAACCGCAGCCATTCAACGCAGGCTCCGCCACGCCGCGAGCTGGCGGCGCAGGCCCTCGGCGTCGCTGGCCGACGGCCGTTGCTGCAGGTACACCGCCAGTTCGTCGGCGGCCAGGCCGTGCTGGCCCAGCTCGGCCAGCACCAGCGCCAGCTCGCGCCGCTCGTCGCCGGCCTGCGGCAGCAGGATCACCAGCCGCCGCAGCACGGCCGCCAGACGTTCCAGATCGTCGGCACTGCGGTGGATTTCGCGCAGGTTGCGCAGCAGCCGCGCGACCACGTCGCGCGCCGACGCCGCCTGCAGGAACAGGCCCAGCGGCGCCTCGTCGTCGTCGACCAGGCCCCGCTCCGTGCGCAGCGGCTGCAACAGCGCGTCGAGCTCTGCCCGCGACAGCGACCGGCCGTTGAAGGGGTCGATGATGACTTCGCCGCGGGGCAGGCGCAGCTTGACGAGGAAGTGCCCCGGGAAGGACACCCCCTGCGCGTGCAGCCCGGCCTGTGTGGCCAGTTCGATGTAGAGCAGGGCCAGCGTCAGCGGAATGCCTCGACGCGTCTGCAAGACCTCGGGCAGGTAGCTGTTGCGCGGGTCGTAATAGTCGTTGACGTTGCCGGCGAAGCCCAGCTCCTGGAAGAAGTAGCGGTTGAGCAGCCGCAGCCGCTGCAATGGTGCGGCATCGGCAGGAATGCGCCGGCACAGGCGGTCGGCCAGGCCGTCGATCTGCGCCAGCACGCCCTGCACGTCCAGGCCCGGGTTGTCGTCCTGCGCCACGGCCACGGCGGCTTCGAGCACCGGCAGGCTGGCATCGTCGGCCACCAATGCGGCAAAGTACTCCAGGGCCGTGGGCGCTACGAAATGCAAGGGGCCGGACATTGACGCCAGTGTAGGTCAGCGGCGACGCAGCAGATGCCGTGGCCGCAGGCCGCAGGCGGCGAGCACGGCGAAGTACAGCAGGGCCACGCCGACCAGCACCCCGGCCACGGCCGTGGCGCGCTGGCCCCAGCGGGCCTGCAGGCCGATCCAGTCGATGCCCTGCGCCGCCCACGCCAGCGCGGCGCCAAGCGCCACGTTGGCCACCGCCACGCGCACCATGAAACCGCTCCAGCCCGGCCGTGGCCGGTACACGCCGCGCTGCAGCAGGCCGCCGAGCAGGAAGCCGGCGTTGACGAGTGCCCCGAGGCCGATCGCCAGCGCCAGCCCGGCGTGGCCGAGCCAGGGCACGAGCACGAGGTTGAGCGCCTGCGTGGCCAACAGCACGCCGATGGCGATCTTCACCGGCGTGCGGATGTCCATGCGGGCATAGAAGGCCGGCGCCAGCACCTTGATCGCGACCAGGCCCAGCAGCCCGACGCCGTAGCCGCGCAGCGCGCGCACCGTCATCTCGACGTCGGCGGCGCTGAACGCGCCGTAGTGGAACAGCACCGAGATCAGGCCCACCGGAAACAGCAGCAGCGCCAGCGCGCAGGGCAAGGCCAGCAGCAGCACCAGGCGCAGGCTCCAGTCGAGCATCTCGGAATATTCGTGCATGTCCTGCCGCGCCTGCGCCGCGGCCAGTTGCGGCAACAGCACCACGCCCAGGGCCACGCCCAGCAGCGCGGTCGGGAACTCCATCAAGCGGTCGGCATAGGTCAGCCAGGACACCGCGCCCACCGCCAGGTGCGAGGCGATCTGGGTGTTGATGAGCAGCGAGATCTGCGCCACCGACACTCCCAGCAGCGCGGGCGCCATCTGCCGCAGCACCTGGCCCACACCCGGGTGACGCCAGGCGCGTGCTATGGCGCCGGGCAGCAGGCCGAAACGCGGCAGCATGCCGATGGCGGCCAGCGCCGGCACCTGCACTGCCGCCTGCAACACGCCACCGAGCATGACACCACCGGCCAGGGCATGGATCGGGTCGATGCCGGCGGCGGCCAGCCGCGGCGCCCCCCACCAGGCGGCGGCGATGACGCACAGGTTCAGCAGCACCGGCGTCACCGCAGGCACCGCGAAGCGCTTCCAGGTGTTCAGGATGCCGGCGGCGAGCGCCACCATCGACATGAAGCCGATGTAGGGAAACATCCAGCGTGTCAGCACCACCGCGGTGTCGAACTGCCTGAGCCCGGCACCCATGGCCCAAACCAGCACCGGTGCTGCGGCCACGCCGACGACGCAGGTCAGCAGCAGCGCCCAGGCCAGCACGGTGGCCACGGCGTCGACGAGCCGTCGCGTGGCGGCGTCGCCCTCGCGTTCCCGCGTCGCGGCCAGGATGGGCACGAAGGCCTGCGAGAACGCACCTTCGGCAAACAGGCGCCGAAACAGGTTGGGCAGACGGAAGGCGACGTTGAAGGCGTCGGTGGCCGCGCTGGCGCCGAAACTCGCCGCGATGAGCTGCTCGCGCACGAGGCCGGTGACGCGCGAGACCAGGGTCAGCAGGGAAACGGTGGAGGCAGCTTTGAACAAGTTCACAGCCGCCGATGCTATACTCCGCGGTCTTTGTTCCTAACGGGCCCGACCACGGGCCCCAACGCTACAGCATGGCCACCTCGACCAAAGCCAAGAAGAAAACCGTCCGCCTCGCCTCGGGCCGCAAGCGCGCGCGCCAGGACGTGGTGCTGAACGCCGCCAACACCTCGATGCGCTCGCGTTTTCGCACCGTCGTCAAGAACGTGCACAAGGCCGTCGCCGGCGGCGACAAGACCAAAGCCACCGATCTGTTCAAGTCGGCGCAAAGCGTCATCGACTCGGTCGCCGACAAGGGCATCTTCCACAAGAACAAGGCCGCCCGCCTGAAGAGCCGCCTGTCGGCCAGGGTCAAGGCGCTGGCGCTGGCCGCCTGAGCGGCCGGCCTTTTAGCCACCAGGGCCCGCACTGCGGGCCCTACGTGTTTCTGGCGCCCACGCCGTCGGCCGTCGAAGGCCTTACGGCTATCGGTCGGCTGCGGGCGCGGGCAACACACAGACCTCGTTGACCGGCAATTCGTTGTCGCGGGCGAAGTTCATCACGAAGTCCCAGGCCATCGGTTCGATGTCCTTGAGGGCCTCGCTGACCAGCACGCACTTCACGCCGTCGACGACCTGCGGCACGCAGTAGGGCGAGTAGCCGATGTAGGCACCGATGCCTCCGACTCCGCCCCCCGGCCGGAACGACGACATGGCGCCGGCCAGGCGCTCGGACCAGTCGCTGGGCCGGAAGGTGCGGCCCGCGGCGGTGATGCCCTGGATGACGAACTGGCGCGGCTGGGTGGGTCTCATCGCGGCGACGGCAAGGCACGAACACACCACCGGGGTCGAACGGCTCGCAGGCACGCGTGGCGCAAGGCCCGCATTGTGCCTGCTGCCTGCTGCATGCAGCAGGAAGGACGTCCCGCAGCCGCCACCGCACGGTCCGCGACGACCGCCCTTTAGAATCTCTGCACCCGCAAGTTGACCGCAGCGCCGACGCGCGGCATGTCTTGCAGGCCAGCCAGGACCGCCGCCCATGAATGCCCCCGAACCCGTCGTCGCACAGACCCTGAGGCCGATGCCGCATGTGATGAACACCTACGGCCGGCTGCCGATCGCGATGTCGCACGGCCGTGGCTGCTGGCTCTGGGACACCGAGGGCCGCAAGTACCTCGATGGCCTGGGCGGCATCGCCGTCAACACGCTCGGCCACGCCCACCCGCAGCTGGTGCCGGCGCTGCAGGACCAGATCGGCAAGCTGATCCACAGCTCCAACTACTACGAGGTGCCGCTGCAGGAGCAGCTGGCGGCCAAGCTGTGCGAGATTTCGGGCCTGGAGGCCGCGTTCTTCTGCAACTCCGGGCTCGAGGCCAACGAGGGCGCGCTCAAGATCGCGCGCAAGTTCGGCCATGACAAGGGCATCGAGCGGCCCGAGATCATCGTCTACGAGAAGGCCTTCCACGGCCGCTCGATCGCCACGCTGTCGGCCACCGGCAACCCGAAGGTGCAGAAGGGCTTCGAGCCGCTGGTCGAAGGCTTCGTGCGGGTGCCGCTGAACGACCTGGCGGCCATCGAAGCGGTGGCGCGCAGCCACCCCGACGTGGTCGCCGTCTTCCTGGAAACGATCCAGGGCGAGGGCGGCATCAACGCCTCGCGCTGGGATTACCTGCAGGGCCTGCGCCGGGTCTGCGACGAGCGCGACTGGCTGCTGATGCTGGACGAAGTGCAGTGCGGCATCGGCCGCACCGGCAAGTGGTTCGCGCACCAGTGGGCGGGCATCCAACCCGACGTGATGCCGCTGGCCAAGGGCCTGGGCTCGGGCGTGCCCATCGGCGCCATCGTCGTCGGCCCGCGGGCCGTCAACGTGCTCGGCCCGGGCAACCACGGCACCACCTTCGGCGGCAACCCGCTGGCCATGCGCGCCGGCGTCGAGACGCTGCGCATCATGGAAGAAGACGGCCTGCTGGCCCACGCCGCCGCGGTGGGCGAGGTGCTGCGTGCCGGCCTGGCCCGCGAACTCGGCGCACTGGCGGGCGTCAAGGAGATCCGCGGCGCCGGCCTCATGATCGGCATCGAACTCGACCGCCCATGCGGCGTGCTGGTCGGCCGCGCCGCAACGGCGGGGCTCTTGATCAGCGTCACCGCCGACAGCGTCATCCGCCTCGTGCCGCCGCTGATCCTGAGCGCGAACGAGGCCCAGCAGATCGTCGACCTGCTGTGCCCGCTGGTGAAGAGCTTCCTGGCCGAAGCATGAGGCCCGGCGACTCGCTGATGAAACACTTCCTGCAGATCAAGGACCTGCGCGCCGAGGAATACGCCTACCTGTTCGAGCGCACGCGCATCGTCAAGACGCGCTTCAAGAACTACGAACGCTACCAGCCGCTGGTCGACCGCACGCTGGCGATGATCTTCGAGAAGGCCAGCACGCGAACGCGCGTCAGCTTCGAGGCCGGCATGTACCAGATGGGCGGCTCGGTGCTCAACCTGACCACCAGCGACACCCAACTCGGCCGCGCCGAGCCGGTGGAAGACACCGCGCGCGTGATCAGCCGCATGGTCGACATCGTGATGATCCGCACCTACGAGCAGACCAAGATCGAACGCTTTGCCGCGCACTCGCGCGTGCCGGTCATCAACGGGCTGACCAACGAATACCACCCGTGCCAGATCCTGGCCGACGTCTACACCTACATCGAGCACCGCGGCACGCGAGGCGGCGACGCCGACCCGCTCCAGTGCCTGCGGGGCAAGGTCGTGGCCTGGGTCGGCGACGGCAACAACATGGCCAACACCTGGCTGCAGGCGGCCGAGGTGCTGGGCTTCACCGTGCACGTCAGCACGCCCAGCGGCTACGAGGTCGACCCGGCCGTGGCGGGCATCCGCGACACGAACTGCTACAAGGTCTTCAACCACCCTCTCGAAGCCTGTGCCGGCGCGCACCTGGTCACCACCGACGTCTGGACGAGCATGGGCTACGAGGCCGAAAACGAAGAGCGCCGCAAGGCCTTCGTCGACTGGTGTGTCGACGAGGAAATGATGGCCGTGGCGCAGCCCGACGCGCTGTTCATGCACTGCCTGCCGGCGCACCGCGGCGAAGAGGTCACCGCCGAGGTCATCGACGGGCCGCAGTCCGTGGTCTGGGACGAGGCGGAGAACAGGATGCACGTGCAGAAGGCACTCATGGAGTACCTTCTGCTCGGCAGGATCGGATGACCATCCGATCCTGCGGCCCGCAGGGCCGGCATCGTGTTTCGGTGCAGGCTCACATCGCGCAGCGATGTGAAGGCGCGCCAGCGCCGGGCCGGAACCAGAACCGCATGCACGTGCAGAAGGCCTTGATGGAGTACCTGCTGCTGGGCAGGATCGGGTAAGGCAACATGCCAGCCCTGCCCGCCTATCGTTCGCTAGGTGCCAGCGGCCTGAAGGTGTCGCGGCTGTGGCTGGGCGCCATGATGTTCGGCGACCAGACCGCCGAGACGGAAGCCGGCGCCATCGTCGACGCCGCACGCGACGCCGGGGTCAACGCCATCGACACCGCCGACGCCTATGCCCAGGGCGAGTCCGAGCGCATGGTCGGACGCCTGATCAAGGCCGACCGCTCGCGCTGGGTGCTGGCCACCAAGGTCGCGAACCCGATGAGCGACGATCCCAACGACCGCGGCCTGTCGCGGCGCTGGCTCACGCGCGCCGTCGACGCCAGCCTGCAGCGCCTGGGCACCGACTGGATCGACCTCTACTACATGCACCGCGACGACGAGACGACGCCGGTGGAGGAAACGCTGGCGACGATGGCGCGGCTGATCGACAGCGGCAAGATCCTGCACTACGGTGTGTCCAACTTCCGTGCCTGGCGGCTGGCGCGTCTGGTCGAGGCCAGCCGGCGCATGGGCATCCCGCCGCCCGTCGCCTGCCAGCCGCCGTACAGCGCGGTGACACGCGGCATCGAACTCGAAGTGCTGCCGGCCTGCGCGCACTACGGCCTCGGTGCCGTGACCTACAGCCCGCTGGCGCGTGGCGTGCTCACGGGCAAGTACAGCCCAGAGGCTCAGCCGCCGGCCGACAGCCGCGCGGCACGCGCCGACAGGCGGCTGATGCAGACCGAGTGGCGACCGGAATCCATCGCACTGGCGCAGGCCTTCCGCGCCCATGCCGAGGCACGTGGCGTGAGCGCCTCGCAACTGGCCATCGCCTGGGTGCTGAACAACCGCCTGGTCAGCGGCGTGATCGCCGGCCCGCGCACGGTGGAGCAGTGGCACGACTACGTGGCCGCGCTGTCGATCGCAGTGACGGCCGAGGACGAGCGCTGGGTCGACGAGCGCGTGCCGCCGGGGCACGCATCGACCTTCGGCTACACGGATCCGCAGTACCCGGTAACCGGGAGGGTGGTCGCCTGATGCGCCCCCGGATGCTCAGTAGGTGGCGCGGCCGCCGGTGAGGTCGAACACCGCGCCGGTGGAGAACGAGCAGTCCTCGCTCGCCAGCCAGGCCACCATCGCCGCCACTTCGCCCACTTCGACGAAGCGCCCCATCGGGATCTTGCCCAGCATGTAGTCGATGTGGGCCGGCGTCATCTGCTCGAACATCGCCGTCCTGGCCACCGCCGGCGTGATGGCGTTGACGAGCACGCCCTTGGTCGCCACCTCCTTGGCCAGCGACTTGGTGAGCGCAATGAGCCCCGCCTTGCTGGCGCTGTAGTGCGAGGCGTTGGGGTTGCCTTCCTTGCCCGCCACCGAGGCGATGTTGACGATGCGGCCCCAGCCGCGCGCAACCATCGCCGGCACGACATGGCGGCAGGTGAGGTAGGGCGCGATCAGGTTGACCTCGATGACACGCCGCCACACTGCGGGGTCCAGCTCCCAGGTCGGTGCATTGCCGCCGGTGATGCCGGCGTTGTTGACGAGCACGTCGATGCGGCCCTCGATGGCCAGCGCCTTGGCGGTGGCGGTGGCCACCGCCGCATCGTCGGTGAGTTCGACGACTTCGCCGCGTACCGGGCCGTGCGCCGCCAGCGCCGCGCAGGCCATGTCCAGCCGCGCGGCGTCGATGTCCCACAGCACGGCGCGTGCACCCGATTGCAGCAGCCGCTCGGCGATGGCGTAGCCGATGCCCTGGGCGCCGCCAGTGACGATGGCGACGCGGTCCTCGAGATCGATCTGGTTCACGGTTTCATTCCCTTCAGCGCTGCAGGCGTGCCGGCGCAGTCGGCGATGTACTGGCGGATGATGTCCTCGAAGCGCGTCTCCGGTGCCAGGCCCAGCCGCGCTGCACGCGGGGCAGCGGCACCGCGGGGCCAGTTGGCGACGATGCCGGCGATGCGTTCGTCGCGTTCGAAGCGCACGCGCGAGCGCACCTGCGGCCCGGCCACCGCTTCCAGCGCGTCGAGCATCTGCTGCACGGTGACGTTGAGCGCCGGCAGGTTGAGCGCGCTGCGGCCCTGAAAAGCCTCGCGGCTGGCTTCATAGACTTTGATCAACCCTTGCACCGTGCGCTGCGGCGACGACACCGGGTGTGACACGTCGGCCGACACCGGGCAGACGGCTTGCTCACCCGCCAGCGGCTCGCGGATGATGCCGCTGAAGAAGGAACTCGCCGCGGCATTGGGCCGACCGGGCCGCACCGTCACCGTCATCAGGCGCGCCGCGCGGCCGTCGATGTAGCCCTTGCGCGTGTAGTCGGCCAGCAGGTGTTCGCAGATCAGTTTCTGCGTGCCGTAGCTGGTCTGCGGCGCCGGCAGCGTGTCGTCGGCCACCACCGCGGGCAGCGGCAACGCGGGGTCGGGGCCGAAGACGGCGACCGAACTCGAGAACACCAGCCGTGCCGGCGCTGCGCCGCCCTGGACGCGGTGGCGCAGCGCGTCGAGCAGCGCGCGCGTGCTGTCGAGGTTGGAGCGCAGGCCGAGTTCGAAATCGGCCTCGCATTCACCCGACACCGCCGACGCGAGGTGGAAGACGCCATCGAAGGGCTCGTCACGCAAGGCCTCGCAGGAGGCCAGCAAGGGCTCCACGCGCGCCGCCACACGCCGGTCGGCCATCAGGTCGGCCGGCGGCGGCGCCTGGTCGGCCAGCACCAGCGATTCGATCGCTTGCCCGGCCAGGGTGCCGCTGGCCAGCAGCGTGCGCGCCAGCCGCGCGCCCACGAATCCGGCACCGCCGGTGATCAGGAGTCTCATCGTGTGTCTTCCTTTGCCAGCGCCGTGGCGGCGCGTCCCTTGAGCCTTTGTGCCGGCGCCACCACCGATGGCAACTTGCGCCGCGACGACAGCACGGCCTCGATGTCGTCGCGCGCGCTGTCGATCAGCTTCAGTGCCGCCTGCTCCGCCCGCTGCGGCGCGCGCGCGATCACGGCGTCGAGCACGTCGCGGTGCATCGGCAGCGACGACGCCGGCCCGTCGGGCCGCGCGGTGGAGATCTCGAAGGCCGTGCGCAGCAAGGCGCCCAGCGCCTTGCTCATCTGCACCAGCATGCGGTTGTGGCAGGCGCGCAGCAGACCCTGGTGGAACAACAGGTCGTGGTGCACGTAGTCGCCGCCCTGCTCGATGGCCTCCCGCATGCCCTCGTAGGCGGCTTCGATGGCCGCCACGTCCGGCGCCGTGGCGCGTTCGGCGGCCAGCCGCACTGCCGCCGGTTCGACGATGCGCCGCATGTCCTGCACGTCGCGCAGGAACTCGCGCGTCAGGCCGGCCTTGCTCTGCCAGGCCACGACGTCGGGGTCGAACCAGTTCCAGCCGTCCGAGGGCAGCACCCGCGTACCGAGCTTGGGGCCGGTGATCAGCAAGCCCTTCGCCACCAGCGACTTCACGGCCTCGCGGATGACCGTGCGGCTGACGCCGAGTTCTTCGCACAGCGTCGGTTCCGGCGGGATCGCGGTACGCGGCAGGTAGCGGCCGGCCACGATGGCCTCGCCCAGGCGGTCGAGCGTGTTGCCGTGGACGTTCTTGATCCTGGTCATCGATCACGCACGAACAAGGTGACCAGGGGCTCGTCGCCGACCTGCCGGCTCCAGTGGCCGTGAACCTGTGCGTCGAAGGCGGCGCCGGCCGGCAGCAGGTCGGCCGAAAAGAAGTGCTGCCCGGGGGAGAAGACGCGCGAACTGCCGTCCTGCAGGCCGATCTCCATCTGCCCGCGCAGGATGAAGACCCACTGCGGGCTTTCGGTGCAGTGGAAGTCGCTGCGAAAGCCGACGGGACTCTCGCGCAACTGGTAACCGCCGCTGGGCAGCAGCGGCGACAGCCGTGCCGCCGGCTTGCCTTCGGTCAACTCCAGCGTTTCCTCGCGGAAGCGCGCACGGCCTTCGGCATCGGTATGGAGAATGACTTTGGTGAAGGTGGTCATGGCGATGAGACCTTGGCGATCAGAGCGTGGCGGTGATGCCGCCGTCGACGTAGAGGATATGGCCGTTCACGAAGCGTGCCGCGTCGCTGGCCAGGAACACTGCGGCCGGCGCCAGTTCCTCGACCTCGCCCCAGCGCCGGCTGGGCGTGCGCCCGATCAACCAGGCGCTGAAAGCCTCGTCGGCGACCAGCGGTGCGGTGAGTTCGGTCTTGAAGTAACCCGGGCCGAGGCCGTTGACGGTGATGCCGTAGGGGCCCAGGTCGATGGCCATGCCCTTGGTCAGCATCTTCACCGCCCCCTTGCTGGCCGTGTAGGGCGCGATGTCGGGGCGGCCCAGTTCGCTCTGCACCGAGCAGATGTTGATGATGCGGCCGCGCCGGCGCGGCACCATGCGCTGCGCCACCGCCTGGCCGACGATGAACATGCTGTCGACGTTGGTGCGCATCAGCTGCTGCCAGTCGGCGAGCGCGAATTCGTGGAAGGGTGCGCGGCGCTGCATGCCGGCGTTGTTGACGAGCACGTCGATGGCACCGACCTCGGCTTCGATCGAAGCCACCGCGGCGGCCACGGCTGCCGCGTCGCAGACATCGAAGGCGCGGGCAAACACCGCCAGGCCCTCGTCGGCCAAGGCCTGCCGCGCGGCGCCCAGGCGCGCCGCGTCACGGCCATTGAGCACCACGGTCGCCCCGGCCTGCCCGAGGCCCCGCGCCAGCGCGTAGCCGATGCCGGCCGACGAGCCGGTGACCAGCGCCACCCGGCCATCGAGACGGAAAGTAGCGGCAGTGATCATGCGGTGCTGGGCTCCAGTTGTCGTTGCAGGGCGGCGACCACGTGTTCGGGCGCAGCCGTCACGTCCAGTGTGATCGCCGCCTCGTCGGCCTGCGGCGGCTCCAGGATGTCGAGCTGGCTCTGCAGCAGCGATGCCGGCATGTAGTGACCGCTGCGCCCTTGCAAGCGCTCGGCCAGCAGCGCCGGCTCACCCGTCAGGTGCACCAGGCGCAGCGCCGGCGCACGGCTGCGCAGCTTGTCGCGATAGCGGCGCTTGAGCGCCGAGCAGGCCACGACGGCGCCGGTGCCGGCGGCGCCGGCCAGCGCGGCGGCCACCGCCTGCAGCCAGTCGAGGCGGTCTTCGTCGCTGAGCGGCGTGCCGGCGGCCATCAGCGCCACGTTGCGCGGCGGGTGCAGCTCGTCGCCTTCGATGAAGGGCAGGCCCAGCGCCGCCGCCAGTGCGCGCCCCACCGTGCTCTTGCCGCAGCCGCTGACCCCCATCACCACGATCGTCACCGGCACCCCTGGCCTGCTCATCGAAACTCCTGCCCGAAGCCCGTCTTGGTTCACCCCAGGCGCTGCCCGCTGGCGGCGTCGAAGACATGCGCCTTCTCGGCGTCCAGCGCCAGATGCACCGTCTGGTCGGGCTGGGCCGTCGTGCGGCCGTGCATAACCATGACGAGCTGCGCATCGCCCAATTGCAGCAGCAGTTCGGTCTCGGCGCCGGTGGGCTCGACCACCACCACCTGCCCGGCAATGCCGCTGTCGGCGAGCATCAGGTCGGTGGGCCGGATGCCGTAGTGCACGGCCTGGCCCTGTGCCGCCACGGTAGCCACTGCAGACGGCAGCGGCCAGCGCGTGCCCAGCGCCTCGACCGCACCGCCGCGCACCGTGCCGTCGAAGACATTCATCGCCGGCGAGCCGATGAACTGGGCCACGAACAGGTTGGCCGGATGGTCGAAGAGTTCCAGTGGCGTGCCGATCTGCTCGATGATGCCGTCGTGCATGACGACGATGCGGTCGGCCATCGTCATGGCCTCGATCTGGTCGTGCGTGACGTACACCGTGGTGGTCTTCAGGCGCTGGTGCAGGGCCTTGATCTCGGCGCGCATGGCCACGCGCAGCTTGGCGTCGAGGTTGGACAGCGGCTCGTCGAACAGGAACACCTTGGGGTCGCGAACGATGGCACGGCCCATCGCCACGCGTTGGCGCTGGCCACCGGAGAGTTCACGCGGGTAGCGCTCCAGCAGCGGGCCGAGGTTGAGGATGCGCGCGGCGTTGGCCACCCGCTCCTCGGTGGTGTTCCTGTCGGCCTTGCGCAGGCGCAGGCTGAAGGCCATGTTCTCGCGCACCGTCATGTGCGGGTACAGCGCGTAGCTCTGGAAGACCATCGCGATGTCGCGGTCCTTGCTTTCGAGATCGTTGACGACCTTGCCGCCGATGCGGATTTCGCCGCCGCTGATCTCTTCCAGCCCGGCCAGCATGCGCAGCAGCGTGCTCTTGCCGCAGCCCGACGGGCCGACGAGAACGACGAATTCGCCGTCGGCGATGTCGAAGCCGATGCCGTGGATGACCTTGACCTTGCCGTAGGCCTTGTGGATGTCGTGGAACGAGACGGCTGCCATCTGACTTCCTCAGGCCGCCCGCCGGGCCGCCCCAAGGGCGGACTGCGCCCCCTTGGGGGGCAGCGACGGCGCGAGGCGACGAGCGTGGGGGTTCATGACTTCACGGCGCCGGCGGTCAGGCCCGACACCATGTAGCGTTTGAAGGCGTAGTAGATCGCCGCCGGCGGCAGCGCGTAGACGAAGCCGGTGGCCATCAGCAACTCCCAGGGTGAATCGTCGGCGGCCAGGAAGTTGCCCAAGGCCACCGCCAGCGTGAGGTCGGTTTCCCTGGACAGCAGCAGAAAGCCGTAGAGGTATTCGTTCCACGCCAGCAGCAAGGCATAGGTGCCGACCGCCACCAGCGAAGGCACCATCAGCGGCACATAGACCAGGCGGAACAGCTGCAGCGGCGTGGCGCCGTCGATGCGCGCGGCTTCGTCGAGCTCCCACGGCAGCTTGTCGGAGGCCTGCTTGAGCACCCAGATGCAATAGGGCGAGGCAATCGTCACCATCGCCAGCACCAGCGACCAGCGGTTGTTGAGCAGGCCATAGTTGGCCATCGTCTTGTACATCGGCACGGCCAGGAAGGCGGCCGGGATGAAGTAGGTGAACAGCGCCAGATTCATCACCGTGCGGCCGCCGCGCACCTTCAGCCGACTGATGGAGAACGCCGCCGCGGTGGCGATGAACAGCGTCATCACCCCCACCGCCACCGCGATCATCAGCGAGTTGCCGAGCTGCACCCAGAAGTGGCTGAGGTAGAAGTGCTTCTGGCCGAAGACGATCTCGAAGTTCTGCAGCGTCGGGTTCTTCGGCCACAGACGGCCCGAGGTGGCAGAGTCGCGCTCGGAGATCGCGAACAGGAACAGGTGATAGACCGGGATCAGCGTCCACAGCAGCACCGGGATGCCGATGAGCAGCAGCTTGGCTTCGCCGGTGATGCGCTTGAGCGTCAGGCGGCGCATCATCGCGCCCTCCGCCGGGCCGCCCCAAGGAGGGCGCGCGCCCCCTTGGGGGGTAGCGAACGAACGTGAGCTTGGGGGCTCACTTGCTCAGCCTCTTCATCATGATGTAGACGAGCGGAAGCACGAGCGGCAAGGCCACCACGATCGACGCCATGGCGAGTTCGATCTGATCCAGCCGCAGGTAGCGGATGCCCAGCGTGGCGAGCACGTGTGTCAGGTCGGCCGGCCCGCCACCGGTGAGCAGGTAGACGCTGTTGAAGTCGCCCAGCGTCCAGATCATCGACAGGATCGTCGACGTGAAGTACAGGCCCTTCATCGAGGGCCAGGTGATGAAGCGGAACTTCTGCCACGAGGTCGCACCGTCGACGCTGGCGGCCTCGTACTGTTCGCCGGGTATCGCCAGCCGCCCTGCGATCAGGATCAGCGTCCAGAAGGGCAAGGACTTCCAGATGTGCATCAGCATCGAGAAGCTGAGCGCCAGCGTGGGGTCGTTGAGCCAGTTCGGCCCGTCCAGCCCGGTCAGCCTGAAGATCGTCGTGTTGATGACGCCCCACTCGGGGTTCAGCATGAAACGCACCGACAGGATGGTCGGGATCGACGGCACCGCCCAGGGCAGGATGAACAGCAGCGACAGCGCCCGGATCCACCAGTTGGTGCGGACGAAGAAACCCGACAGGAACAGCGCCACCACCATCTTGACGTTGATCGCCACCACCAGGAAGACGGTGGTGTTGACGAGGGTGCGGAAGAAGATCGGGTCGTTGGCGAGCTTGACGTAGTTCTGCGGGTCGCGCGCCAGCCACAGCCCGTAGAACACCGGGTAGAGCACGAAGACGACGAACACCACCAGGTAGGGCACCACCAGCAGACGGCCCCACAGCACCCACGGGCTCAGCGCCTTGCGGCCCGGCAATGGCGTGTAGGCAACGGCTGTAGAAGTCATGCAGGCCCTCATCGCCGCCGGCGCAAGGCCGGCGGGCAATCTCGTGGCGGCGCGGGCCCGGCCCGCGCCCGGCTGGACTGCGCCGCGGGGCGCAGCGGCGTCAGTTGGCGACGGTCTTGATGCGGGCGATCATCTCGTCCACCGCCTTGTCCACCGGCACCTTTTCGCTGAGCACGCGATTCATTGCCTTGGCCCACACGTTCTCGTTGTTGAGCACCGTGAACTTGTAGTTCTTGGTGAACTCGAACGGCGTCGTGCCGGCCATGAACTGGTTGTAGACGGCCAGGCGGTGCGGGTCGCTCTTCCAGAACGCGCTTTGCTGCGCCGCCTTGGTGACCGGGAACCAGCGGCCCAGCGAGCCTTCGACATAGGGCGTGAGATTGGCGTCGTCGAGCATGAAGGCCACGAACTGCTTGGCCATCGCCTTGTTCTTGGCGTCCTTGAAGATGACGCCGGTCTTCACCGCGGCACGGTAGGTCATCTTGCTGCCGTCGGGCTTGTTCGGGAAACCGGCGGTGGCGATCTTCTGCGTGTAGTTCACCTTGGCCACGTCGCGCTGGGCCTGCGTCAGCGCGGGGTTGTTCATGTCGTCAAGGTGCTTGGCGGCGATCGAGATCGTCGCGTTGTGCGTCATCACCGTCGTCCTGTTGTGGAAGGCGACGTTGTTGTCCGGGTCCTTCCAACTCGTCGCCGAAGGTGGCGTGCAGCCCTTGGTGTAGACGGAGGTGTAGTCGGTGACGGCGTTGATGAGGCCCTGGCGCACCGCCGGGTCGTCGACGAGCAGCTTGCCCGAGTCGCTGACCAGCTTGACGTTGTAGGCGTCCATGAAGGTCAGGAAGGAATAGAACGAGTCGCTCGAGTCCACGCCCATCGGGAAGCCGGTGCCGTAGGTGCGCTGGCCGGTCTTCTGGCGGTGGGCCGGTTGGACCTTGTCGCACCAGAAGCTCCAGTAGCCCTTCCAGTCCTTGGGGATGTCGCTCTCCTTGAAGCCCGCCTCGGCCAGCATGTCCTTCCAGTACTGGATGTGCATGGTCTGCTGCTTGATCGGGTAGGCGTAGTAGGCCCGCGTCTGGTTGGCGTTGTTGTAGAGGAAGGTGGTGGCCAGCGCCGAGGGTTCGAACTTGGCACGCATCGGGTCGATGACGCTGGAGACGTCTTCGAGCTTGCCGTCGTAGGCCCACTTTGCGGTGACCTGGAAGTCGTAGACGTCGCCATAGGCGACGTCGGGCGGGTTGCCGGAGTCCATCGCGGCCACCGACTTGGGGATCATTTCCTGCGGTGCGTACAGGCTCAGCTCGACCTTGACCTTCGGATACTTGGCTTCGAACTTCTTGATCGCCGCGTACAGCGCATCGTCCTCGGCCTTGTAGAAGCCCTTGCCCCACCAGACGGTGAGCTTGTCCTGCGCGAAGGCCGGGCTGCCGGCCAGAACGCCAAATGCAGCGCCGAGCGCGGCGCCAAGAATCCATGATTTCTTCAGCTGCATGTGTCTGTCTCCTGTGGGTCTCGTCCGGCCCCCATGGCCGTGGTGGTCTTATCGTATGATGATTGGGAGGCGGCAAACCCCGGAGTTTCCCGGGTCCGGCGCTCGAGGCCGCTCAGCCCTGCATCTCCGGCACCGGCGACAGCAGCGGCCGCCCCGCGAAGTGCGCCGCCAGGTTGGCTGCCGCCAGGTCGGCCATGGCCTGCCGGGTCTGCGCGGTGGCACTGCCGATGTGCGGCACCAGCACCACATGCGGCAGCGCGCACAGGCGCGCGGGCACATGGGGTTCGTTCTCGAACACGTCCAGGCCGGCGCCGGCGATGACGCCACGCTCCAGGGCGTCGATCAGCGCCGCCTCGTCGACCACCGAGCCGCGCGCCACGTTGACCAGGATGCCCTTGCTGCCGAGTGCGGCCAGCACCTCGGCGTCGATCATCTTGCGCGTGCCGGCGCCGCCCGGGGTGATGACGACGAGGTAGTCGCTCTCAGCCGCCAGCGCCGCGGCCGTCGGCAGGTAGCGGTAAGGCAAGCCGGCCCTGGCGCTGCGCGCCGTGTAGGCGATGCTCATGCCGAAAGCGGCGGCGCGGTGCGCGATGGCCTGCCCGATGCGGCCCATGCCCACCAGCCCCAGCCGCGCGCCCGACATCTTGCGCGCCAGCGGCATCGGGCCCGCGGCGGCCCACTGCCCGGCGCGTACGTAACGATCTGCTGCCGGCAACTGGCGCGCCGCGCACAGCATCAGTCCGATGGCGAGGTCGGCGACATCGTCGTTGAGCACGTTCGGCGTGTGCGTGACCTGCACGTCGCGCGCCCTGGCCGCTGCGACATCGATGCCGTCGTAACCCACGCCCATCACCGAGATGATCTCCAGCGCGGGCAGCGCGGCGATCAACTCGGCACTGACCTTCGATTCGCCGCTGGCGGCGATGCCGCGCACGCGCGGCGCCACGGCGGCGAACGCCGCGGGGTCGGTCTCGTGCAGGCGCTCGTGCACCGTGTACGCGGCGGCCAGCTGCGGCGCGAGCAGGGGCGAAAGCCTGGCCACGGCCAGCACGTCGATGTCGGGGGTCACAGCGGACAATGCAGTCTCCTAGGGGTTCTACGGCTGACGGTCTCAATCGTCATACCATAGTATTCGATGCCCAGCGAACGCCCAACCCGGGAAAGCCAGCACAACATGAGTGACCGCCCCAAGCGTGACCCCAGGACCCTCAGGAGCCAGCAGTGGTTCGGCCGCCAGGATCGCGACGGCTTCGCCTATCGCAGCTGGGTCAAGGGCAAGGGTGTGCCGCACGACCAGTTCGACGGCCGGCCCGTCATCGGCATCTGCAACACCTTCAGCGAGCTCACCCCCTGCAACAGCCACTTCCGCACGCTGGCCGAGCAGGTGAAGATCGGCGTCTACGAAGCGGGCGGGTTTCCGCTGGAGTTTCCGGTGATGTCGCTGGGCGAAACCCTGCTGCGCCCCACCGCCATGCTCTACCGCAACCTGGCCAGCATGGATGTCGAGGAAAGCATCCGTGGCAACCCCCTCGACGGCGTGGTGCTGCTGATGGGTTGCGACAAGACGACGCCGTCGCTGCTGATGGGTGCGGCCAGCGTCGACCTGCCGACCATCGGCGTCAGCGGCGGCCCCATGCTCAACGGCAAGTGGCGCGGCCAGGAGCTCGGCTCGGGCACCGGCGTGTGGCAGATGAGCGAGCAGGTGCGCGCCGGCACGCTCAAGCTGGCCGACTTCTTCGAGGCCGAAAGCTGCATGCACCGCAGCCACGGCCACTGCATGACCATGGGCACCGCCAGCACCATGGCCAGCATGGTCGAAGCACTCGGCGTGGGCCTGCCCGGCAACGCCGCCTACCCGGCCGTCGACGGCCGGCGCAACGTCATCGCCCGCAACGCCGGGCGCCGCATCGTCGATATGGTGCACGAAGACCAGAAGCTGTCGCAGATCCTCACCCGCGAGGCCTTCGAAAACGCCATCCGCACGCTGGCCGCCATCGGCGGCAGCACCAACGCGGTGATCCACCTCATCGCCATCGCCGGGCGCCTGGGCGTGCCGCTGACCATCGACGACTTCGACCGCCTGGCCAGCGAATTGCCGTGCCTGGTGAACCTGCAGCCCAGCGGCCAGTACCTGATGGAGGACTTCTGCTACGCCGGCGGCCTGCCGGCGGTGATGAAGGAGATCGCCTCGGTGCTGCACCTGGGCGCCGTCACCGCCAACGGCTGCACGGTGGGCGAGAACATCGCCCAGGCGCAGAACTTCAACCCCGAGGTCATCAAGACGATGGCCGCGCCGTTCAAGGACAAGGCCGGCATCGCCGTGCTGCGCGGCAACCTGGCGCCGCGCGGCGCGGTCATCAAGCCCAGTGCCGCGACGCCGGCCCTGATGGTGCACACCGGGCGTGCGGTGGTGTTCGAGGACAGCGACGACTTCCACCGCCGCATCGACGACGACAGCCTGGATGTCGACGAGACCTGCATCCTGGTGCTGAAGAACTGCGGCCCCAAGGGCTACCCCGGCATGGCCGAGGTCGGCAACATGCCGCTGCCGCCCAAGGTGCTGAAGAAGGGCATCACCGACATGGTGCGCATCAGCGACGCGCGCATGAGCGGCACCGCCTACGGCACCGTGGTGCTGCACACCGTGCCCGAGGCCGCCGCCGGCGGGCCGCTGGCGCTGGTGAAGAACGGTGACCTGATCACGCTGGACGTGCCGGCGCGCAAGCTGCACCTGCATGTCGACGACGCGGAACTCGAGCGCCGCCGCGCCGGCTGGCAGCCCCCCGTGCCGCCGCTGCAGAGCGGCTACTGGAAGCTCTACATCGACACCGTGCTGCAGGCCGACGAGGGCGCCGACCTCGATTTCCTGCGCGGCAAGCGCGGGGACTTCGTGCCCAAGGACAACCATTGAGAGCATGAACATCTTTGGAGTTCGCTCCCTCTCCCGCAAGCGGGAGAGGGAGCGCATGCTGCCGATCCGAGCAACCCTCAGTCTCCGACCCCGCCCCAGGAAACGTCTACATGAACCACGACAAGATCGCCCTCGTCACCGGCGCCGGCAGCGGCATCGGCCGCGCCTGCGCACTGGGCCTGCTGGCCGAAGGCTGGACGGTGGCCCTGGTCGGCCGCCGCGCCGACGCGTTGCAGGCCACGGCCGACGCCGCCGGTGACGCTGCCAGTGAAGCCGCGCCGCGCGCCGTCGTGATGCCCTGCGACGTCTCGCGCGAGGCCGAGGTCGCCGACGCCTTCGCCACGATCCAGGCACGTTTCGGCCGGCTCGACCTGCTGTTCAACAACGCCGGCACCGGCCTGGCCGCCACCACCCCCGACGCGGTGAGCGGCGAAGACTGGCGGCGCGCGGTGGACGTCAACCTCAATGGCGCTTTCTACTGCCTGTCGCAGGCCTTCAAGCTGATGAAGGAGCAGCAGCCGATGGGCGGGCGCATCATCAACAACGGCTCGATTTCCGCCCACGCGCCGCGGCCGGGATCGATCGCCTACACCGCCACCAAACACGCCATCAGCGGGCTGACGAAGACGGCGGCGCTGGACGGCCGGCCCTGGGACATCGCGGTCGGGCAGATCGACATCGGCAACGCCGCCAGCGAGATGACGGCACGCATGGTCGACGGCGTGCTGCAGGCCGACGGCGGCGTCAAACCCGAGCCGCGCATGGACCTGCAGGCCGTGGTCGACACCTTCATGGCCATGGTGCGCCTGCCGCTCACCGCCAACGTGCTGTCCGTGACCGTGATGGCGACGAAGATGCCCTTCGTCGGCCGCGGTTGAAAGGGTTACTCCGATGTCGAAACCGATCGGATTCATCGGCGCCTCGGGCCTCATGGGCCATGGCATGGCCAAGCACCTGCTGGCCAAGGGCCACGGCCTCGTGCTGCACGTCAACACGCGCCCGCAGCGTGTCGCCGACCTGCTGGCGGCAGGCGCCACGCTCGCCGAGTCGCGCGCGGACATGGCCGCCGAATGCGAACTCGTCTTCCTCTGCGTCACCGGCTCGCCGCAGGTGCAGGAATCGGTGGGTGCGCTGCTCGAAGGCCGCCGCGCCCTGCCCGAGCCGCGGCCGCCGCTGATGATCGTCGACTGCTCGACCAGCGAGCCCGCCGGCTCGCGCCAGATGCGCGAGTGGTGCGCCGCGCTGGACGCGGTCTTCATCGACGCGCCGTTGACGCGCACGCCGGTCGAAGCCGAAGCCGGCCGCCTGAACGTGATGGTGGGCGCCGAGCCGGAGGATTTCGCGCGGCTGGAGCCCATCCTGAGGTGTTTCGCGGAGAACGTGTTCCACGCCGGCGGCCCCGGCGCCGGGCACATCGTGAAGCTGCTCAACAACTTCGTTTCCCAGGCCATCTGCACGGCCACTGCCGAAGCCTTTGCCGTCGGCAAGAAGGCGGGCGTCGACCCGCGCCGGCTGGTCGAGGTGGTGAGCGCCGGCGGCGCCAACTCGGGCCTGTTCCAGGCCATGGCCAAGACCCTGGACGGCGACCTCACCGGGCTCGTGTTCGAACTCGACAACGCGCGCAAGGACATCCGCTATTACACCCACCTGGCCGAGGACCTGGCCGTGCCGACCGTGGTCGGCGAAGGCGTGCATCAGTCGCTCGTGCTCGCCAGCGCCTTGGGCCACGGCCGCAAGTTCGTGCCCTCGCTGGTGGAAGCACAGGAGCAGCTCGCCGGCACGCAGATCGTCCCGCGCTGAGCGGCGGCACCGAGGAGGCGCATCCCATGTCCCTGGCCTGCCTGATCCACGGCGCACACGACCTGCGCCTGGAACAAGAAACACCGCCGCCGCTGGGCACACACGACGTGCTGCTGCGCCTGGGCGCCGGCGGCATCTGCGGCTCGGACCTGCACTACTACCAGCACGGCCGCGTCGGCAACTTCGTCGTGCGCGAGCCGCTGGTGCCGGGGCACGAAGCGTCTGGCGTGGTGGTCGCAGTCGGTGCTGAAGTCACTCGCGTGTCACCCGGCCAACGGGTGGCCATCAATCCCTCGCATCCCTGCGGCCGTTGCGACTACTGCAGCGCCGGCCGCGGCAACCTGTGCCGCAGCATGTTCTTCCTGGGCAGTGCCAGCGTGTTCCCGCACGCCCAGGGCATGTTCCGCGAGCGCTTCGTGATGGGCGAGCGACAACTCACACCGATCACCAAGGACCACATCACCCTGGGCGAAATCGCCTGCGCCGAGCCGCTGTCGATCGGCCTGCACGCCATCCACCGCGCCGGGCCGGTGCTGGGCGAAACCGTGCTCGTCACCGGCGGCGGCACCATCGGCTGCATGAGCGTGATGGCGGCACGCCTGGCTGGCGCCGCGCACGTGATCTGCTGCGACATCAACGACCGCGCGCTGGAAATCGCGCGCACGGTGGGCGCCGACCGCACGATCCGCAGCGACCAGCTGCCGGCAGCGGAACTGGCGGACATCGCCGACGTGGCCATCGAAGCGGCGGGCAGCCCGGCGGCGCTGGGCACTTGTCTGGCGGCCACCCGGCGCGGCGGGCGCATCGTCCAGGTCGGCACGCTGCCGCCCGAGATCCCCTTCCCCGCCAACAACCTGATGGCGCGTGAACTCGACTACCGCGGCGCCTTTCGCGCCCACCTCGAGTTCGACTGGGCAGTGCAGGCGATACGCACGCGGCGCGTCGACGTGCGGCCGCTGATCAGCGCGCAGCTGCCGCTGGCGCGTTCGCAGGAAGCCTTCGACCTGGCGCTGGACAAGTCGCGCAGCACCAAAGTTCAACTCGTGACCGAATGAAGTGAGACCATGAGCAACAGACTCGCAGGCAAGACCGCTTTCATCACCGCTGCCGGACAGGGCATCGGGCGCGCCGTGGCGCTGGCCTTCGTGCGCGAAGGCGCACGCGTCGTGGCCACCGACATCAACGCCGCGCTGCTGGAATCGCTGCACGCCGAATGCGGCTGCACCGTGCAACGGCTGGACGTCACCGACGCGGCCGAAGTCGGCGCCGCCGCCGCGGCGCACACGCCGGTGGACGTGCTCTTCAACGGCGCCGGTTTCGTACACGCCGGCACCGTGCTCGACTGCTCCGAGGACGATTGGGACTTCGCCTTCGAGTTGAACGTGCGCTCGCAGTTCCGCACCATCAAGGCCTTCCTGCCGGGCATGTTGGCGCGCGCAGGAGGCTCGATCATCAACATGGCCTCGGTGGCCGGCAGCATCAAGGGCGCACCCAACCGCTTCGTCTACGGCACGACCAAGGCGGCGGTGATCGGCCTGACCAAGGCCGTGGCTGCCGACTTCATCACCAAAGGCATACGCTGCAACGCCATCTGCCCCGGCACCGTCGAGTCGCCCTCGCTGCGCGAGCGCATCGCGGCGCAGGCGCAGGCCAGCGGGCAGACCATCGCGCAGGTCGAGGCCGCCTTCGTGGCGCGCCAGCCGATGGGCCGCGTCGGCCGCGTCGACGAAATCGCAGCACTCGCGGTCTACCTGGCCAGCGACGAATCCACCTTCACCACCGGCACGGCGCAGATCATCGACGGCGGCTGGTCCAACTAAGAAAGAGAAACAAGCATGAAACTGCTGCGACACGGCCCCAAGGGCCAGGAAAAGCCGGGCCTGCTCGACGCCCAGGGCCAGGTGCGCGACCTGTCCTCGCTGTTGCACGACATCACCGCGGCCACCCTGTCACCTGCGGCACTGGAGCGGCTGCGCGGCGTGAACCTGGCCAGCCTGCCGGTGGTGCCGCAAGACACGCTGGCGTTGCCCTGGGTGGGCATGAGCAAGTTCATCGCCATCGGCCTGAACTACGCCGACCACGCGGCCGAATCGAAGATGCCCATCCCCAAGGAACCCATCGTGTTCATGAAAACGGTGGACAGCGCCGTGGGCTGCAACCATGCCGTGGTGCTGCCGCAGGGTTCGGTGAAGACCGACTGGGAGGTGGAACTCGGTGTCGTCATCGGCACGCGGGCGCGCTACGTCGCCGAGGCCGACGCGCTGGCGTGCGTTGCAGGCTACTGCGTCGTCAACGACATCTCCGAGCGTGAATACCAGCTCGAACGCGGCGGCCAGTGGGACAAGGGCAAGGGCTGCGACACCTTCGGGCCGGTGGGCCCGTGGCTGGTGACGGCCGACGAAGTGGGCGACCCGCAGCAGCTCGCCATGTGGCTGGAAGTCAACGGCCACCGCTACCAGAACGGCAACACGCAGACGATGATCTTCGGCGTGGCGCAGCTTGTGAGCTACCTCAGCCGCTTCATGACGCTGAACCCCGGCGACCTCATCACCACCGGTACCCCACCCGGCGTGGGCATGGGCGTGAAGCCCAGCCCGGTCTTCCTGAAGCCCGGCGACGTGATGCAGCTCGGCATCGAAAAGCTGGGTGAGCAGAAACAGACGGTGCACGCATGGGATCCGGCGCTGATAGACGGCTGAGCGACAGCTGAACGTGTGCGGGCGCGATGCACGGTCAGCCAATCTTGGGCCGGCTTTCGGCCCGTTGCCGACATTCGAATACCTCGTTGCGCACCTGCATAGGCGCAGCAAAGTCGCGTCCGGGCAGGCCGCGGCGCTTCACTGGAGCGGTCGGCGCAGGGCGCCGACTCCCCTGCGATGCTCGGTCTCGCGGCCCCGTCGCAGAACTCGCTTCGTTCGCTGCGCTCTCTACGCTCAGACACCTGCGACGAGTCAGATGACAACTCGCGCTGCGCGCGAGGCCGCGAGCCCTGCGCTTCTCGGCGCTCCACAGGCGCGCCACGTCCTGCCCGAACGCACCTTTGCAGGCAGGCGTTGGCTGTTCGCGCCGAGAACCAAAACCGGTGGCTCGCGGCAGGCGGTGCCCGGTGGGGGCGCTGTCTGTGGCGGCGAGGAGCGCAGGCCTGGGGTCGGCGCGCGCAGCGCGCTTCGTAGACTGACTCGTCGCAGGTGTTTGAGCGTAGAGAGCGCAGCGAACGAAGCGAGTTCTGCGACGCGACCCCAGGCCGAGCACCGCAGCGGAGTCGGCGCCCAGCGCCGACCGCCACAGCCTGCGCCCCCACCGGGCACCGCCTGCCGCGACGCATAGAGCAGCCATCCACCAAGGGCAGCAATGGGCCGCGAGCCGCCAGCGACCCCTGACCAGCCCGACTTCCGTTTCCCAGCCACCGAGGAGTGAAGCATGAGCAGCCCCGCCATCCGCATCCACCCGGCCGACAACGTCGCCATCGCGCGCCGGCAGCTGCTCGGCGGTACGGTGATCGAGGACGAGGGCATCACCGTCGTCGGCCTGGTGCCGCCTGGGCACAAGGTGGCCACGACGGCCATCGCCACCGGTGAGCCCGTGCGGCGATACAACCAGATCATCGGCACCGCCACCCAGCCCATTGCGGCGGGCCAGCACGTGCATACGCACAACCTCGCCTTCAGCGACTTCGAACGCACGCACGAGCCGGGCGCCGGGGCCGTGCCTACTGCCTACGTGGCCGAGCCGGCCACCTTTGACGGCATCGTGCGTGCCGACGGTCGTGTCGCCACGCGCAACTACATCGGCGTGCTGACCTCGGTGAACTGCTCGGCCACCGCGGCACGGGCCATCGCCGACCACTTCCGGCGCGACGTCCGGCTGAGGCCTGAAGATTGGGCGCTGGCCGACTTTCCCAACATCGACGGCGTCGTCGCGCTGACCCACGGCATGGGCTGCGCCACCGCCAGCGACGGCGAGGAACTGCAGGTGCTGCGCCGCACGCTCGGCGGTTATGCGCGCCACCCCAACTTCGCCGCCGTGCTGGTGGTCGGCCTGGGCTGCGAAACGAACCAGATCCAGGGCCTGGTGGCGCAGGAAGGCCTGCACGAAGGCGCGAACCTCGTCACCTTCAACATCCAGGACAGCGGCGGCACCGCCAGGACCGTGGCGCGCGGCATCGAGGAGATCAAGCGCCTGTTGCCCGACGCCAACCGCGTCAAACGCGAGCCGGTGCCGGCCAGCCACCTGGTGGTGGGCCTGCAATGCGGTGGCAGCGACGGCTACAGCGGCATCAGCGCCAACCCCGCACTGGGTGCTGCCGTCGACCGCCTGGTGCGCCACGGCGGCACCGCCATCCTGAGCGAGACCCCCGAGATCTACGGCGGCGAACACCTGCTCACGCGCCGCGCCGTCAGCGCCGCGGTGGCCGACAAGCTGCGCGCGCGCATCGCCTGGTGGGAAGCCTACACGGCGCGCAACGGCATGAAGATGGACAACAACCCCTCTGCCGGCAACAAGGCCGGCGGCCTGACGACGATCCTGGAAAAGAGCCTGGGTGCGATCGCCAAGAGCGGCACCACGAACCTGGTCGACGTGCTGCAGTTCGCCGAAAGCGTCAGTACACGGGGCTTCGTCTACATGGACACGCCGGGCTACGACCCGGTCTCGGCCACCGGCCAGGTGGCCGGCGGCGCCAAGCTGATCTGCTTCACCACCGGCCGCGGCTCGGCCTACGGCTGCGCGCCGAGCCCGTCGCTCAAGCTCGGTACCAACACGGCGCTGTGGCTCAAGCAGCAGGAAGACATCGACCTCGACTGCGGCGGCATCGTCGAAGGGCTGGAGACGGTGGACGATGCCGGCGAACGCATCTTCCGCCTCATGCTGGCCACGGCCTCGGGCCGCGCCACCAAGAGCGAACAGCACGGCTACGGGCAGAACGAGTTCGTGCCCTGGCAGCTGGGTGCGGTGATGTAGGGCGGTGCCGCACGGGCCGGGGGCCTCAGCCGCCGCGCAACGCCCGCCGCGCCTCGTCGGCCGTCTCGAAGATGTGCGGCGCCACGCCGCGCGCCGCCAGCGCGGGCCCGAGCTTGGCGCGCAGGAAGCCGCTGGTGGTGTAGCGGGCGACGTCGATGTAGTGGCGGTCGACCAGTTCGCGCACCATCGCCGCCCACTCGTCCTGCACCTGCGGGTCGAGCGCGAAGTGGTCGTAGTTCACGACGCCGTAGACCTTGTGGCCCAGCGGCGCCAGGCGTTGCTCCACTTCGCGGCGCACCGCTTCCACGTCGTCGGGCGTGCTGATGCTCAGGCGTTCGAAGTTGATGAAGAAGGTGCGGCTGGCGGCGTCGTAGGTGAAGCGGTCGGCCAGCGGCAACAGCAGCAGGCGGGCGCGCAGGCCCATCGGCGCGTTGGCGAAGAGGCCGGCGTCCATGACGGCGGGCTCGCGGTCGACGACGGGGCGGAAGGCCATGCCGGCCAGGATGTCGCGCTCCAGGTCCAGCCCCGGCGCCACCTCCAGCAGCTCGATGCCGCGTTCGTGCAGCCCGAACACGCAGCGCTCGGTGACGTAGAGCACCGGCTGGCCGCGCCGCCAGGCCTCGCGGCCCGAGAAGGTGCGCTGTTCGACCTCGCGCACGAACTTCATCGCCCCGCCGGCGCTGAACGACCCGACGAAGACGACCTTCTTGGCGTTTTGGCTGATGTTGATGAAACCGCCGGCACCGGCCAGCCGCGGCCCGAACCTGCTGACGTTGACGTTGCCTTCGGCGTCGGCCTGCGCCAGGCCCAGGAAGGCGATGTCCAGACCGCCGCCGTCGTAGAAGTCGAACTGGTAGGGCTGGTCGATGACGGCCTGGGTGTTGACCGCGGCGCCGAAGTTCAGTCCGCCGGCCGGGATGCCGCCGATCACGCCGGGCTCGGCGGTGAGCGTGATGAGGTCGATCACGCGCTCCTCGGCCGCCACCGCGGCCACGCTCTCGGGCATGCCGATGCCGAGGTTGACCACCGCGTTGGGCCGCAGCTCCAGCGCCGCGCGGCGGGCGATGAACTTGCGGTCGTTCAGCGGCATCGGCACGAGGCTGGTCACCGGCACGCGCAGCTCGCCGGCAAAGGCCGCGCTGTAGGGTTCGGCAAAGGTCTGCTGGTGGTACTCGGGCTTCTCGGCGACCACCACGCAGTCCACCAGCACGCCGGGGATCTTGACCTGGCGAGGGTGCAGCGAAAACGCCTCGGCGACGCGTTCGACCTGCGCGATGACGATGCCGCCGCTGTTGCGCACCGCCATCGCGATCGACAGCGACTCCAGCGTCAGCGCTTCGCGCTCCATCGTCAGGTTGCCCTCGGTGTCGGCGGTGGTGGCGCGGATCAGCGCGACGTCGATCGGGAAGGCCTCGTAGAACAGGAACTCCTCGCCGTCGATGACCATCAGCCGCACCCGTTCTTCCCTGGTGCGCTCGTTGATGCGGCCGCCGCCGTGGCGCGGGTCGACGAAGGTGCCCAGGCCGACGCGCGACAGGTGCCCGGGCTTGCCGCCGGCGATGTCGCGAAACAGGTGCGAGATCACGCCCTGCGGCAGGTTCCAGGCCTCGATGCGGTTGTCCACCGCCAGCTTCTGCAGCGCCGGCACCAGCCCCCAGTGGCCGCCGATGACACGCGCCACCAGACCTTCGTGGCCGAGGTGGTTGAGGCCGCGCGTCTTGCCGTCGCCCTGCCCCGCAGCGTACACCAGCGTCAGGCCGCGCGGCGCACCGGTGGCCAGGAAGCGCTGCTCCAGCGCCACCGCCAGGTTCTCGGCAAAGCCGATGCCGACGAAGCCGCTGCTGGCCACGGTGTCGCCGTCGCGCACCAGCGCCAGCGCCTCGGTGGCACTGACGACCTTGCCCTTGCCGCCGGCGCGCAGGCTGGCCATGCGCTCGAGCCGGTTCGCGGGCTGGTTCATGGCCGCGCGCCGCCTACAGCGGGGAGTCGAAAGTGTTGCACTGCGCCAGGCTGCCGGCGTCCAGCCCGCGCTTGAACCAGCTCATGCGCTGCTGGCTGCTGCCGTGGGTGAAGCTCTCGGGCCGCACCGTGCCCTGCGACTGGCGCTGCAGCTTGTCGTCGCCGATCTGCGCCGCGGCGTTCATGGCTTCCTCGATGTCGCCTTGCTCGAGCCAGCCCTTGCCCTTTTGCGAATGGTGGGCCCAGACGCCGGCCAGGCAGTCGGCTTGCAGTTCGACGCGCACCGACAGCGCGTTCATCTGCGCCTGCGAGACGCGGCCGCGCCGGGCGTCGACCTTGTCGGTGATGCCGATCAGGTTCTGCACATGGTGGCCGACCTCGTGCGCGATGACGTAGGCCTGCGCGAAGTCACCCGGCGCGCCCATGCGGCGGGCCAGGGTGTCGAAGAAATCGAGGTCGAAGTAGAGCCGGGCGTCGCCCGGGCAGTAGAAGGGCCCCATCGCCGACTGCCCGCTGCCGCAGGCCGTGGGCGTGACGCCGCGAAACAGCACCATGCGCGGCTCGCGATAGGTGCCGCCGGCGGCCTGGAAGAGCCGGCCCCAGACCTGTTCGGTGTCGCGCAGCACCGTCGAAGCGAAGGCCGCGGCGCGGTCCCCGGCCGGGGGCGGCGGCGCCGGCCCCTGCGACACCGTGGGCGCCGTCTCGCCACCGCTGAGCAGCCCCAGCACGGTGAGCGGGTTGATGCCGAAGACCCAGCCCGCCAGCAGCGCCACCACGACGGTGCCGATGCCGATGCCGCGGCCGCCGATGCGCGGGCCGCCGCCACCACCGGCGCCGCGCCGGTCCTCGACGTTGCTGCTCTGTTCCTCGCCTTCCCACTTCATGCCTGACCTCCGGGCGGCCGCCCAGCGCCGCATCGGGGCATTGTGCGCGCGCGGGTCGGCGCGCGGCAACGACAGCCGGGAGTGCCTTCAGAAGCCCAGACTGGCCAGCAAGTCGTCGACTTCGCCCTGGTTGGTCACCACGTCCGGGCGCCCTTCGGCGTCGACGACGGGCCCGTGCAGGACGGCGGCGTGGGGCGTGGACGCCAGTTCCGCCGGCGCCGCCTGCAGCAGCAGTTTGACCAGGCTGTCTTCGAGGTCGATGGCCAGCGCCACGACCGCGGTCACGACCTGGCCGGTCAGGTCATGGAAGTCCTGCGCCAGCATGATGTCGGTCAGGATGGCGTCGGTGCGG